>CAXICP010000393.1:0-3629 GCA_964022595.1 uncultured Salipiger sp. | reverse complement strand
CCGAACGGTTCCGGGGCTTTCCGTTGAACGTGGCGCCCCTGTCGCGTTTCGTGTCCTCGGGCGATGCGGCGAAAACGCGCGAGGGCATCACCAAGGGCACGGTCGATATCGCCGTCGGCACCCACGCGCTGCTGGCCAAGGGCATCCGGTTTCAGAACCTTGGCCTGCTGATCATCGACGAGGAACAGCATTTCGGTGTCGGCCACAAGGAACGGCTGAAGGAATTGCGCAGCGATATCCACGTGTTGACCCTTACGGCCACGCCTATTCCGCGCACGCTGCAGCTGTCGCTGTCGGGCGTGCGCGATCTTTCGATCATCGGCACGCCTCCCGTCGACCGGCTGTCGATCCGCACCTACGTGTCCGAATTCGATCCCGTCACCATCCGCGAGGCGCTTTTGCGCGAACACTATCGCGGCGGGCAAAGCTTTTACGTGGTGCCGCGCATTTCGGACATTCCCGAAATCGAGGAATTCCTGCGCGAACAGGTGCCCGAGGTGTCCTTTGTCACCGCCACCGGCCAGTTGGCCGCGGGCGATCTGGACGAAAAGATGAACGCCTTTTACGATGGCAAGTACGATGTGCTGCTGGCCACGACCATCGTGGAATCGGGGCTGGATATTCCCACGGCGAACACGATGATCGTGCATCGCGCCGACATGTTCGGCCTGGCGCAGCTGTACCAGATCCGCGGGCGGGTGGGGCGTTCGAAAACCCGCGCCTATGCCTATCTGACCACCAAACCGCGCGCCAAGCTGACCGATACGGCGGAAAAGCGGCTGCGGGTTCTGGGCTCGCTAGATACGCTGGGGGCGGGATTCACGCTGGCCAGCCAGGATCTGGACATCCGCGGCGCCGGCAACCTGCTGGGCGAGGAACAGTCGGGCCAGATGAAGGATGTCGGCTACGAATTGTACCAGTCGATGCTGGAAGAGGCGATCGCCAAGATCCGGTCGGGCGAAACCGAAGGCCTGCTGGACGAATCCGGCCAATGGGCGCCGCAGATCGGCCTTGGCGTGCCGGTGCTGATCCCGGAAACCTACGTGCCGGACCTGGATGTGCGCCTTGGCCTGTATCGTCGCCTGTCCGAACTGACCACCAAGGTAGAACTTGAAGGTTTCGCGGCCGAGCTGATCGACCGTTTCGGCAAGCTGCCCAAAGAGGTGAACACCCTGCTGCTGGTGGTGCGCATCAAGGACATGTGCAAGCGCGCCGGAATCGCCAAGCTGGACGCGGGGCCCAAGGGCGCCACGATCCAGTTCCACAACGACAAGTTCGCCAAGCCCGAAGGGCTTGTGGCCTTCATTCAGGGCGAAAACGGGCAGGCCAAGATCAAGGACAACAAGATCGTGGTGCGCCGCGACTGGGCGCGCGACAGCGACAAGATCAAGGGCGCCTATGCCATCGCTCGTGACCTGGCCGAAAAGGCCGGCGCGATCCGCCTGCGCGAGAAAAGCTGAAAACCGCCCGTATCGGGGCCGGGCGGGCGACGGTTTCGGGGAATTTGCGGGCCCTGTGAAACGCGCCGGCGCGTTTGCGGGCGCACCGCGGGGCGGGCGGGCGCCCGTCCGGGTTTTCGCTTGTGCCCTTTCTTGCAAGGGCTTAACCCTTGGCACAGCGCGTCATATCGCGGGCCTGCGTGGCAAGGGGCTTCTTGCCGGCGGGGTGACGCAGGCGCAAGACTTCAGACGGGGACCCCGAGATCTCATGACCGTGAAATCCTTCAGTGCCAGATTGTCCGAACTGCTGCGGTTCATCTATCCCGACGTGGATGCGGATATCCTGGGCAGCCAGGTGGTCGAAGCCTTCTGGCCCGGCGATCTGCACCGGCGCAAGCAGCCGCGCAAACCGGGCAACAACCTGTGGACGCAGAACGATGCGGTGCTCATTACCTATGGTGACAGCCTGATCGATGGCACCCACAAGCCGCTGGACCTGATGTATGATTTCCTGTCCTCGCGCATGAAGGGCGTGGTGAACGGGGTGCATATCCTGCCGTTCTTCCCCTTTACGTCGGATGACGGATTCGCGGTGACCGATTACCGCAAGGTGAACCCGCAGCTTGGGGAATGGTCCGACATCAACCGGATCGGCCAGGCCTTTCACCTGATGTCGGACCTGGTGCTGAACCATGTCTCGTCGCAGGGGGTGTGGTTCAACGCCTACCGGCAGGGGCAAAAGCCCTATGACCGGTTCTTCTTCGAAGCCTCGCCCGATGACGACGTCAGCATGGTGACGCGCCCGCGCACCACGCCGCTGCTGCAAGAGGTCGAAACGGCGATGGGCACGCGCCATGTCTGGTGCACCTTCAGCCACGACCAGATCGACCTGGATTTCCGCAACCCCGAGGTGCTGCTGGAAATCCTGCGCATCATCCGCCTGCACATGGACGAAGGCGTGCGGATCATCCGGCTGGACGCGGTCGCCTTCCTGTGGAAGCAGCTTGGCACCAACTGCATCCACCTGCCGCAGACCCACGCGGTGATCCAGCTGATGCGCCTGTTGATGGATTACGCCACCGAGACGGTGATCCTGCTGACGGAAACCAACGTGCCCAAGGCCGAGAACCTCAGCTATTTCGGCCACCGCAACGAAGCGCATGTGGTCTACAACTTTCCGCTGCCGCCACTGATCCTGCATGCGATGATGTCGGGCAACGCCCGGTTCCTGATCGACTGGCAGCGCACGATGCCCCCGGCGCCGCTTGGCTGCGCCTATCTCAACTTTACCGCCAGCCATGACGGCATCGGCATGCGCCCCGCCGAGGGGCTGATTCCCCCGCCCGAGATCGGCCGGATGATCGACACGATCCGCGCCATCGGCGGGCGGGTGTCCATGCGTTCGCTTCCCGGTGGGGGCGAGGCCCCCTACGAGCTGAACTGTTCCTATTTCGAGGCGATGGGGCGCACCTTCGACGGGGCCGACGACCATCACATCGACCGGTTCCTGTGTTCGCAGACCATCCCCATGTCGCTTGAGGGGATTCCGGCCTTTTACATCCATTCGATGCTGGCCACGCCCAACGATCTTGACGCGGTGGAACGGCGCGGCATGAACCGGGCCATCAACCGGCATCGCTGGGATTATCCGACGCTGATCGAAAAGCTGGACGATCCGGACACCGTGCACGCGCGTGTGCTTGCGGCCCTGTCCGAGCGGCTTCGGCTGCGTGCCCGTCAGCCGGGATTCCACCCCAACGCCACGCAGTTCACGCTGAACCTTGATCCGCGGATCTTCGGGCTGTGGCGCCAGGCGCTGGACCGCGCGCAGTCGATCTTTGCGCTGCACAACGTCAGCGCCGAGACGGTCGAGATCCCCGAGGGCGATCTGAACCTTATCGCCGATGAAACCTGGGTTGACCTGCTGAGCGGCGAGGAAATCACCCCCGGCATGGTAAGCATGGCGCCCTATCAATGCCGCTGGATCGCCAACGCCGGCTGATCCGCGCGGGCGCGGCCCAAGCCAAGCCAAGCAAGGCGCCGTCAGGACCAAAGAAAAAGCGCCCCGAAAATTCGGGGCGCTTTTTTTGCAACCATGCCCGGCGCTTACTGCCCCTTGGACATCCGCTTGCGCTCATGCGGGTCCAGGTAGCGCTTGCGCAGGCGGATCGCGTTGGGCGTGACCTCGAC
>CAXICP010000392.1:0-3636 GCA_964022595.1 uncultured Salipiger sp. | reverse complement strand
TCGACGCGGGTCAGCGCCTCTTCGTATTCCAGCAGCAGTGATTCATGGCTGGTGTAGAAATTCACCTGATGCAGCGCCGCCGAACGGTTGCTGTCCACGCCCGCCGCCTTCATGAAATCCAGTGTATCGCCAATGCGGTTCGCCATCTCGCGGTAGCGCGCGGCCTTTTCGCCTTCGGTAAAGCCCAGCGTCCACTGGTGCACCTGGTGCACGTCGGCATAGCCGCCGGTGGAAAACGCCCGGATCAGGTTCAGCGTCGCCGCCGCCTGGGTGTAGGCCTGCAGCATCTTCTGCGGATCGGGGCGGCGCGCTTCGGGGGTGAAGGCCAGTTCATTGATGATGTCGCCGCGGAAGCTGGGCAGCTCGACACCATCCACGGTTTCCGTCGGGGCCGAGCGCGGCTTGGCGAACTGCCCGGCCATGCGGCCAACCTTGACCACCGGCACCTTGGCGCCATAGGTCAGCACCATCGCCATCTGCAGCATGACCTTGAACGTGTCACGGATCGCGGTGCCGGTGAACTGATCGAACGCTTCGGCGCAATCGCCGCCCTGCAATACGAACGCCTCGCCGCGCGATGCCTTGCCAAGTTCGGACCGCAGCTTGCGCGCCTCGCCTGCGAAGACCAGCGGCGGATATTTCGACAGCTGGGATTCGACCTTTTCCAGCGCGGCCTGATCTTCATAATCGGGCATCTGGATCCGGGGCTTGTTTCTCCAGCTCGACTTGTTCCACTCGCTCATTGGCTCTACTCCCGTTAGTCTCCGTTAGCGAAAACGTCCGGCGCATATACCGAAACCCGGGTGTCATGGCCATAGCAAATGCAGCCCACCGCTTGACGCCCCGGGCCATCTCTGCCCAACTGGATGGGTCGCGCGCCGGGCCCTGATCGCAGGACCGTCCCGAAAGATCACCACGAACGGCAGCCTTCAGCAGCGGGACAAGGTCGCAATGGCGTTTTCGCAAGCCGCATCACGGCAAGAGCCGCAGCCCAGGCCCCGCAGGTTCATCTTCGTGCTGATGCAGGATTTCACCCTGCTGAGCTTTGCCTCGGCGCTTGAGGCGCTGCGCCTTGCCAACCGCATGAGCGGCACGCGGCTGTTCGACTGGCGCATCGTTGGCGAAGGCGGCGGCACGGCGCGCTGCTCTGCCGGCACCGCCTTTGCCCTTGACGGAGACCTGCCCGAACTTTCGCGCGACGACACCGTGCTTTTGTGCGGCGGCACCGAAGTGGCGGCGGCCACCACGCGGCGCCTGCTGAACTGGCTGCGCCGCGAGACCCGCAAGGGCGCGACCATCGGCGGGCTGTGCACCGCAAGCTGGGCGCTGGCCGAGGCCGGGCTGCTGGACGGGCGGCGCGCCACCATCCACTGGGAAAACCACGACGGCTTCGAAGAGGAATTCCCCGAGGTTGATCTTACCAAGTCGGTTTTCGTGATCGACGGCAACCGGCTGTCCACGGCGGGCGGGACGTCTTCGATCGACCTGATGCTCAAGATCCTGGCGGATGAGCACGGCGAAGACCTTGCCAACGCGGTTGCCGACCAGTTGATCTATTCCACCATCCGCACCGACCGGGATACGCAGCGCCTGTCGACCCCCACCCGCATCGGGGTGCGCCACCCCAAGCTGGGCGAGGTCATCAAGAAGATGGAAGGCGCCATCGAAGACCCCATTTCCCCGGCCCGGCTGGCCAGCGAGGTGGGCATGTCGACCCGCCAGCTTGAACGGCTGTTCCGGCGCTATCTGGACCGATCGCCCAAGCGCTACTACATGGAACTGCGCCTGCAAAAGGCGCGCAACCTGTTGATGCAGACCGACATGAGCGTCATCAACGTCGCCCTTGCCTGCGGCTTTGCCAGCCCGTCGCATTTTTCGAAATGCTACCGCGCCCATTACCAGACCACGCCCTATCGCGAACGCGGCAGCCAGTCGGCTCGCGGGATCGACTGACCCTGCTTCCCCGCAGGTCACGCGCTCTTCACATTGGCGAAATCCGGGCATAGCATTCCGCGGCAGACCGCGATCCAACGAGATCCAGCAAGGGAGAGACTCATGAAAAAGTGGCTTCTGGCTTCGGCCGCGTCGCTTATCGCTACCGGGGCCGCAACCGCCGAGGACGCCAAGATCGGCGTCATCCTCGGCTTTACCGGCCCGATCGAATCGCTCACCCCGGCGATGGCCGACAGCGCCGAACTTGCGCTGAAAGAAGTGAATGACAGCGGCGCCTTCCTTGGCGGCATTACCCTGGTGCCCGAACGCGCGGACAGCACCTGCATCGACGCTGCCGCCGCGACCGCCGCCGCCGAACGGCTGGTGACGACCGATGGTGTCATCGCGATCATGGGCGCCGATTGTTCCGGCGTCACGGGCGCCGTGCTGTCCAACGTCGCGGTGCCCAACGGGGTGCCGATGATTTCGCCCTCGGCGACCTCTCCGGCGCTGTCATTGGCCGAGGACAACGGGCTGTTCTTCCGCACCGCGCCGTCCGACGCGCGCCAGGGCGAAGTGCTTGCGCAGATCCTGTCGGAACGCGACATCGCGTCGGTGGCCGTGACCTACACCAACAACGACTACGGCAAGGGCTTTGCCGACAGCTTCGAAGCCGCCTTCACCGAACTCGGGGGCGAGATCACGCTGACCAGCCCGCACGAGGACGGCAAGGGCGATTATTCCGCCGAAATCGGCGCGCTGGCATCGGCGGGCGGCGACGTTCTGGTGGTGCTGGGCTATTCCGACCAGGGCGGCAAGGGCATGATCCAGTCGGCGCTGGACAGCGGCGCCTTCGACACTTTCGCGATGGGCGACGGGATGTATTCCGACGCGCTTCTCGAAGATCTGGGCGGCGATCTTGAAGGCAGCTTCGGCTCGGTTCCCTGGGCCGAAGGGGAAGGCGCCGAAGCCTTTGCCGAACTGGCCTCGCAGGCGGGTTTTTCCGCCGAAAGCTCGTACACGCGCGAAAGCTATGACGCGGCGGCACTGATCGCCCTCGCGATGATGAAGGGCGGCGAGGCATCCTCGGCGGCGGTTGCGGCCAACGTGCTGGACGTGGCGAACGCCCCGGGCGAGCCGATCCTGCCGGGCGAACTTGGCAAGGCGCTCAAGATCATTGCCGATGGGGGCGATGTCGACTACGTCGGCGCCACCAACGTGGAACTGGTCGGCGCGGGCGAAGCTGCCGGCAGCTACCGCTACTACGAGATCAAGGACGGCGCGTTTTCGACCGTCTCGTTCAAGTAAGCCGATCGCCGCATCGCAACATCACGGCCCGGGGCGCAGGTTCCGGGCCGTGGCATGGCAAGAGCGCCGCGCAAAGGCGCCACGGGGAGAGAGAAAGTGATCCGGGTCGAAAACCTGCACCGCCATTTCGGCGGCTTTCGCGCCGTCGATGGCGCCACGCTTGATATCGAAACGGGCACGATCACCGGCCTCGTCGGGCCAAACGGTGCTGGAAAATCCACCCTTTTCAACGTGATATCCGGCGCGCTTCCACCCACCTCGGGGCGCGTCATCATGGATGGCGAAGACATCACCGGCCTGCCCCCGCATGCCTTGTTTCACAAGGGCTTGCTGCGGACCTTTCAGATCGCGCATGAATTTTCGTCGATGACCTGCCGCGAGAACCTGATGATGGTG
>CAXICP010000391.1:0-3639 GCA_964022595.1 uncultured Salipiger sp. | reverse complement strand
GACGGCGTTGTTGGGCATTGAAGGTCTGTTCACCCTGTTTCCGTGGGCCTACGGCTTGCTCAAGGGGCTGGGGGCGGCATACTTGCTCTACATCGCCTGGACCACATGGCGTGGTGCGCGACAGCCTTTAAGCGAGGTCAACGCCCCGTCGGGCAAGCGCATGTTTCTGCAGGGCCTCCTGATCAACCTGGGTAACCCGAAATCGGTGATGTTCGCGGCGGCCGTGTTGCTGGTGATCTTTCCGCCTGATCTGACCGCATATCAGAAAACCTTCATTTTCTTCAATCACCTGACCGTCGAACTTACCGTGCAACCCTTGCTGGCGGTACTGCTCTCGACCGGCCCGGTCCGGCAACGCTATCTGAACCTGAAACCAGCGTTTGACCGGATTGCCGCCGCCGTTCTTGGCGCACTTGGCCTGAGGCTTCTGTTCGGGCGTTGATCAACCGAGAGCGGACTTTCCTTAGCCTCGGGCTTGCGCTAATGCGAAACAGACGAGGAGTGATCACATGACCGACAACCGCCTGCCCCACGAAAAGGGTTTTCACATCAGCTGGGACCAGATCCACCGCGACAGCCGGGCACTGGCCTGGCGTCTGGATGGTCACGGCCCCGACGAAGGTGGTTGGCGCGCGGTTGTGGCGATCACACGCGGCGGCATGGCCCCTGCGATGATCGTCGCGCGCGAGCTTGATATCCGCACGGTGGATACAATCAGTATCAAATCCTACGACCATCAGGCCCAGTCCGAGGCCAAGGTGCTGAAATCCCCGGATGCCGAGATGATGGGCGACGGAACCGGCATCCTGATCGTCGATGATCTGGTGGACAGCGGCAAGACCCTCGAAGTCGTGCGCAAGATGTTCCCCAAAGCGCATTTCGCCACCGTCTACGCCAAACCCAAGGGCCGCCCGCAGGTCGATACATTCATCACCGAAGTCAGCCAGGACACCTGGATTTTCTTCCCCTGGGACATGGCGCTGCAATACGTCAAACCCTATCGCGGCGACAGCGACTGAGGCTTTTCATCTTGGTGAAAATAATGCCCCGCGCCCGGCCCGAGCGCGGGGCATTTTCGTGTCGCGCGCCCATTGGGCAGCTGCACGGCGCGGCGATGAACGCGCGGGCTGGCCAGGCCCTTTCCCCCGCTGCAAACCGCTGCTAGCGTGCGGCAAATTTCGATGCAGGACCGCAGGACATGACCCATACCAGCCGCACGCAATCCACCTTCGTGCCCCCCGTGCCCGAAGCCAAACGCTGGATCGCCGGGGTCAGCTTTCCGCCCGAGCGCCCGTTGATCAACGTCAGCCAGGCCGCGCCCATCGACCCGCCGCCCGCACCGCTTCTCAAGGCAATGGCCGAGGCGATCGAGCGTCCCGAAACCCATCTTTACGGCCCCGTCCTGGGGCTGCCCGCCCTGCGCGAGGCGCTTGCCGCGCATTGGTCCGACCATTACGGCGCGCCGGTCGAACCCGCGCGCGTGGCCATCACGGCGGGCTGCAACCAGGCATTCGCCGCCACCATGGCCGCGCTGTGCGACGCGGGCGACGAGGTGCTGTTGCCGGTGCCCTGGTATTTCAACCACAAGATGTGGCTGGACATGCAGGGCGTCACCACCGTGCCCCTGCCCACCGATGACCGGCTTCTGCCCGACCCAGAAACAGCGCGCGGGCTGATCACCGAACGCACCCGCGCCATCGTGCTGGTGTCGCCCAACAATCCCGGAGGCGTGGAATATCCCGCCGAAACCCTTGGGGCGCTGTACGATCTTGCGCGCGAACGCGGCATCCGGTTGATCGTCGATGAAACCTACAAGGATTTCGACAGCCGCTCGGGCCCTCCGCATGACCTGCTGTCGCGCGATGGCGCCCTCGATACGCTGGTCCAGCTTTACAGCTTTTCCAAGGCCTACCGTCTGACCGGCCACCGCGTCGGCGCGATCATCGCGGCGCCCTCCTTGCTGGACGAGATCGAGAAATTCCAGGACACCGTGGCGATCTGCCCGCCCCAGCTTGGCCAGCACGCCGCGCTTTGGGGGCTGCAAAACCTTGCGCAATGGGTCGCCGGCGAGCGGGACGAGATCCTGGACCGCCGCGCCGCCATCGCCGACAACATGCCCAAGCTTGAAGCGCGGGGCTGGCGGCTCAAGGGGCTTGGCGCCTATTTCGCCTATCTCGAACATCCCTTCGCGATGGGCGCGGACGCGCTTGGCCCCAAACTTGTCCCCGAGGCGGGCGTGCTTGTCCTGCCCGGCACCATGTTCACGCCGACGGGCGATCCCAGTGGCGCGCGCCACCTGCGCATCGCCTATGCCAACATCGACCGCGCCGGCATCGGCGAGCTGTTCGACCGGCTTGCGGCGCTGGACTGGCCCCTTGCGGGCGCGGGCGCCCCGGCTTAGACACGGGCGCCAGAAGACCAGGGCACGAGCAACGGGGAAGACGCATCATGGCGCGCAAGAGCGGCATCACCAAATATCTCGTCTGGGGCGTCCTGATCGCGTCTTTCGTGGGCTTCGGCGCCTTCGGGACCGTGAATTTCAGCGGCAGCTCGGATCGCATTGGCACCGCCGGCGACACGCCGATCACCGGCTCGGACTACGCCCGCGCGCTAGACAGCGAATTGCGCCAGCTTTCGCAGCAGTCGGGTCAGCAGGTCACGCTTGAACAGGCCCGCCAGATGGGGCTGACCGATCAGGTGCTTGCCCGCGTCGTCACCAACGCCGCGCTTGATGACGAGGCCGCGCGCATCGGCCTGTCGGCGGGCGACGAACAGATCGCCCGCTCCCTGCGCGAGATCGAAGCCTTCAACGGCCCCGACGGCAGCTTCAACCGCGATGCCTATGCCTACGCGCTGCAAAACGCCGGGTTGAAGGAAGGCGAGTTCGAGGAAAACCTGCGCCGCGACTCGGCCCGGTCGATCCTGCAAGGCGCCATTCTGGCGGGCGCGACCCTGCCCGACACCTATCTTGACACCCTGCTGGGCTATGCCGGCGAAACCCGCAGCCTGACCTATGCGATCATCGGGCGCGATGCGCTGACCACCGGCATTCCCGCGCCCACCGATGACGATCTGCAGACTTGGTACGAGGCCAACGTCGATCGCTTCACCCTGCCCGAAACGCATGACATCACCTACGCCTGGCTTACGCCCGAGATGATCGTCGACAGTGTCGAGGTCACCGACGAGGTGCTGCGCGCCGCCTATGATGAACGCAGCGCCGAATTCAACATGCCCGAACGCCGCCTTGTGGAACGGCTTGTCTTCGGCGACGAAACCGAGGCGCAGGCGGCGCTTGACCGGATCACCTCGGGCGAGAGCGATTTCGAAACCGTCGTGCAGGATCGCGGGCTGGATATCGAAGACACCGATCTTGGCGATCAGGATCGGGCCCAGTTGGGCGATGCCGCGGATGCGGTGTTCGGCGCCGACGTCGGCGCCGTGGTGGGGCCCGCGCCCTCGGCCTTCGGGCCTGCGCTTTACCGGGTGAACGGCGTTCTGCCCGCGCAGGAAACCAGCTTTGAAGACGCGCGCGACGAGCTGCGCGAAAGCGTGGTCATGAACGAGGCGCGCAAGGCCATCGCCGCGCAATCGCAATCGCTTGACGATGAACTTGCCGGCGGCGCGACGCTGGAAGAC
>CAXICP010000390.1:0-3650 GCA_964022595.1 uncultured Salipiger sp. | reverse complement strand
CGCGGCATCGGGCCGGGGGACAGGGTGGGGGTGGCGCTGCCGCGCTCGGCGGCGCTGCCGGTGGCGCTGATGGCGGTGCTGCGCGCGGGGGCGGCGTTCGTGCCACTTGACCCCGAGGACGGCTCGGCCCGGCGTGCGGGGATGATCGCCCGCGCGGCCCCGCGCGTGATCCTTGCGCCCGCGGGCATGCGCCTTGGCGACACCCCGGTGATGACCCTTGACGCCCCCGGCCCGGAACGCGACCCGATCGCCCCGTCGCCGGATGATCCGGCCTATGTGCTGTTCACCTCGGGGTCGACGGGCACGCCCAAGGGGGTGGTCATCGCCCATGACGCCATCGTCAACCGGCTGCTGTGGATGCGCGAGACCTATGGTTTCGGGCCGGTCGACCGCATCCTGCAAAAGACCCCGACCACTTTCGACGTGTCGGTGTGGGAGCTGTTCCTGCCCTTCCTGTCGGGCGGGGCGCTGGTGCTGGCCCCGCCGGGGGCGCATCGCGATCCGGTGGCGCTTGCCGGGCTGGTGCGCGCCCATGGCATCACCGCGATGCATTTCGTGCCCTCGATGCTGGATCTGTTCCTTGATGCGCCGGCCTCGGACGGGCTGCGCATCGCGCGGGTCTTTGCCAGCGGCGAGGCGCTGCCCGCGCGGCTGTCGGACCTGTTCCACCGGCGCATCACCGGGCAGTTGCACAACCTTTACGGCCCCACCGAGGCGGCGGTGGACGTGACCGCCCACAGGGCGCGCCCCGGCGTGCAGGGCGCCAGCGTTCCCATCGGCAGGCCGGTCTGGAACACCCGCTGCTACCTGCTGGACGGGCAGGGCAGGCCGGTGCCCGATGGCGTGCCGGGGCGGTTGTTCCTGGCGGGGCGGCAGCTGGCGCAGGGCTATCTTGGCCAGCCCGAGCTGACCGCCGAACGCTTCGTGCCCGACCCGTTCCACCCCGGCGCGCGGATGTATGACACCGGCGATCTGGCCATCGCCGATGCGGATGGCGTGCTGACCTATGCCGGGCGCAGCGATGCGCAGGCCAAGATCCGCGGCGTGCGCATCGAGCCGGCGGAAATCGAAGCGGCGCTGTTCGCCACCGGCCTTGTGGCGCAGGGCGCGGTGCTGGTGGATGCGCATGCGGCGCGGCTGTTGGCCTATGCGGTGCCCCGCCCCGGCGCGACGGGCGATGCCATCCGCGCCGCGCTGGCCGCCCGCCTGCCCCAGGCGCTGCTGCCCGGGCAGGTGATCGCGCTGGACAGGATGCCGCTGACCCCCAGCGGCAAGCTTGACCGCAAGGCGCTGCCCCGCGCCTTTGGCGAAGGCGCCGCCGGGCGCCCCGCCCACAGCGCCACCGAACGGCTGCTGGCGCGGCTTTACGCCGAGATCCTGCACCTGCCCGCTCCGCCGGGCGCGCAGACCGACTTTTTCGTCGCGGGCGGAGATTCCCTTGCCGCCGTGCGCCTGTGCCTGCGCCTGGAAGAAGAGCTGGGCCGCGATCCCGGCCTTGGCGCCGTGCTGGAACGCCCCGCGCTTGGCGATCTGGCGGCCTGGCTCGATCGGAACGCGGCGGGCGATGACGGCACCGGCCCGGTGCTGCACCTGGGCCGCGCGGCGCAGGGCGCGGCGCCGCTGTTTGCGATCCACCCGGCGGGGGGGCTGTGCTGGTGCTACCGCACGCTGGCGCAGGCGCTGCCGGACCGGGCGGTGATCGGGCTGCAATCGCCGCTGCTGCACGCGGATGCCCCGGACCCCGCAAGCCTGACGGACATGGCCCGCGCCTACATGGACCGGGCCGAGCGCATCCAGCCCGAGGGGCCGCTGTCGCTGATCGGCTGGTCGCTGGGCGGCATCATCGCCCATGCCATGGCCGCCGAGGCGGAACGCAGGGGCCGGCGCATCGACCGGCTGCTGTTGCTGGATGCCTACCCGTCTGCCTGCTGGCGCGACGAGCCCGAACCGGACGAGGCAAGCGCGCTGCGCGCCCTGCTGGCCATCGCCGGGTTCGACCCCGACGCGCATCGCGACCTGGTGACGCGCGATGCGATCATGGGGTTCCTGGCGGCGCGGGGGCATCCCTTGGCGCAGCTGCCCGGCGCGGTGCAGGCCGGGGTGATCCGGTCGGTGCGCGCCACCAACCGGCTGGTGCGCGCCCATCGCGAACCCCGGCTGCGCGCGCCGCTGACCCATGTGGGGGCGCTGCGTGATCAGGCGGGCACGGGGCGCCACGCGGGGCTGTGGGCCGCCCACGCGGGCCGGATCGAGGCGCTGGAACTGGATTGTCACCACCCCGACCTGATCGCGCCGCAGTGGATCGCGCGCTTTGCTCCGGCGCTGCGCGGGGCCCTTGCGCCCGGTCACGCCCCTTGATCGGGGCGTGAAACTGGCCTATCTGTCCAACCAGCTGGACAGGAGCCGCGCCATGTTGTCACTGCAAGATGCCAAGAACCGGTTCAGCGCCGTGGTCGACGCGGCGCTGTCGGGCCACCCGCAAGAGGTCTCGCGCCGGGGCAAGCCCGCGGTCGTGGTGCTGTCGGCGGAAGAATACCACCGGCTGGTGCAGGCCGCCCGCTCGCAGCGGGGCAGCTTTCAGGACCACCTGCTGGCCTTTCCCGAAGGCGATTGCGACCGCGCCCGGGCGGAGCCCCGGGACGTGGAATTTTGATCCGCATCCTGGACACCAACATCCTGTCGCTGGCCCGGCGCGCCGAACGCGCGCCGCAGGTGGCCGACTGGCTGCGCGCGCAGGACGAGGCGACGCTGTATCTTAGCGTCATCACGCTGGGGGAAATCGAACGCGGGATCGTGTTGCAGGAACGGCGCAACCCCGCCTTTGCCCGCGATCTGCGCATCTGGCTGGAACGGACGGTGCGGCTGTTCGCGGATCGGCTGATCGATTTCACCGCCGAGGACGCGCAGCACTGGGGCGCGCTGTCGGCGCGCATCGGGCACCCGGGCGCCGATCTGATGATCGCGGCGCAGGCGCTTGGCCGCGATGCGGTGGTGGTGACCTGCAACGTCAGCGATTTCGAACCCGCCGGGGTGCGCGTGCTGGACCCCACGGCCTGATCCGCCCGAAAGGGCAGGCCCCGGCGCGATGCCGGGACCTGCGTGCGCCGATCAAAGCAGCGCGATGTCGTCCAGCAGACCGGCGGTGTCGGTCAGCCCCGCCAGCGTGATCTGCCCCGAGGCAAGCGACAGCACCAGGTCGCCATCCACGACGCTTGCCGCCGCATCCAGGCTGGCCTGATCCAGCGCGCCGGCCCACAGCGCGCCGTCCAGCGCCAGCGTGTCGATGCCCAGCTCGAAGTCGGTGATCGTGTCGGCGCCGTCGCCCGCGGTGAACACGAAGCGATCCGCGCCGTCGTCACCGGTCAGCATGTCCGCCCCGGCTCCGCCCTGCACGATGTCATCGCCCGCGCCGCCCGACAGGCTGTCGGCCCCGGCGCCGCCCTGCAGCAGGTCGTCGCCGCCAAGCCCCATCAGGCTGTCATTGCCGGCGCCGCCGATCAGGCGGTTGGCAAAGCCGTTGCCGGTCAGCATGTCGTCCATGCCGGAGCCTTCCAGGATCTCGATCGACACGTAGCTGTCGCCGGTCGCCGCGCCTGCGTTCCTCGACGCATCGTCAAGGCTTGCCACCACCGCCTGCGCCACGTCGAGCG
>CAXICP010000389.1:0-3666 GCA_964022595.1 uncultured Salipiger sp. | reverse complement strand
AATCAAAGGGAGAGTCCGTCATGTGCGATGCCTGCGTGATGAATGCCGTGAAACGAAAGATGCTTAGCCGCCGCGACCTGATGCGCGGCACGGCGGCGATGGGGGTGGCCGCGGCGGCGGGCGCGGCGGCGCTGTCCGCGCAGGCGCAGGGCGCGGGGGCGGTGCATGACCTGACCCACACCCTGCACGAAGGCTTTCCGACCTTCTTTGGCGAGTCCCAGTTCAGCGCCGAAAAGCTGTTCGACTTCGCGACCGATGGCTTCAACCTGTACAACCTTACGGTCAACGAACACACCGGCACCCATATCGACGCGCCGCTGCATTTCTCGGCCGATGGCACCTCGGTTGACGAACTGCCCCTGTCGCAGCTTGTGGCGCCGCTGTGCGTGATCGACATCGCCGCCAGGGCCGCCGAAAACCCCGACGCGCAGGTGACGCCGGACGATCTGAAGGCATGGATTTCCCAGAACGGAGACATCCCCGAAAACGCCTGCGTCGCCATGCATTCGGGCTGGGCCGACAAGGTCGACACCGACGGCTTCCGCAACTTCGACGGCACCGCGATGCATTTTCCGGGCTTCCACGTGGAAGCGGTGCAGATGCTGATGGATGAAAGCTCGGCCGCCTCGATCGGGGTGGACACGCTGTCGCTGGATCACGGGCCGTCGCCGGATTTCGCGGTGCATTACGCCTGGCTGCCGTCGGGGCGGTTCGGCATCGAAGGGCTGGCGGGGCTGGGGGCGCTGCCCGCCGCCGGGGCGACCATCGTGATCGGGGCGCCCAAGCATCGCAGCGGCACCGGCGGGCCGGCCCGCATCTTCGCGCTGGCCTGAGCGCCCCGTCAGCCCTGTTCGTGGAAAAACGCGTAGATGCGTTCGGCCAGCGCCGCGCTGACGCCATCAACGGCCTTGAGGTCGGCAAGATTGGCGCGTGACACCGCTTTTGCCGACCCGAAATGCGCCAGCAGCGCCCGCTTGCGGGACGCGCCGACCCCGGGCACCTCGTCCAGCGGGTTGGCCATCTGCGATTTCGCCCGCTTGGCACGGTGGGTGCCGATGGCAAAGCGGTGCGCCTCGTCGCGCAGGCGCTGGATGAAGTAAAGCACCGGGTCGTTGTGGCGCAGGGCAAAGGGGCGCTGGCCGGTGCGGTGGAATTCTTCCTTGCCGGCGTCGCGGTCCACGCCCTTGGCCACGCCCACCATGGGGATGTCTTCGACGTTGTATTCGCGCATGATCTCGGCCACGGCCGAAACCTGCCCCGCGCCGCCGTCGATCAGCAACAGGTCGGGCCACAGCCCCTTGGACCGATCCGGATCATCCTTGAGCAGGCGGGTGAAGCGCCGGGTCAGCACCTCTTTCATCATGCCGAAATCGTCGCCCGGCACCAGGTCTTCGCCCTTGATGTTGTACTTGCGGTACTGGTTCTTCATGAACCCTTCGGGCCCCGCGACGATCATGCCGCCCGCCCCGGTGTTGCCCACCATGCGCCTGGTGTCGTACACCTCGAGGCGCTGCGGGGGGCCATCCAGCCCGAATGCCTCGGCCACGCCGCGCAGCAGCTTGGCCTGCGTCGCGGTTTCCGACATGCGCCGCGCAAGGCTTTCGCGGGCGTTGCGGGCGGCGCCTTCGACCAGTTCGGCCTTTTCGCCGCGCCGGGGCACGGCGATTTCCACCTTGCGTCCCGCCTTGCCTGACAGCGCGTCGACCATCAGGTCGGGGTTCTCGATTTCGTTGCTCAGCAGCAGCAGGCGGGGCGGTTCCTTGGTGTCGTAGAACTGGCCGATGAACGCTTCGAGCACTTCGGCCGCGTCCACGTCTTCGCCCACGCGGGGGTAGAAATCCTTGTTGCCCCAGTTCTGGTTCGCCCGGATGAAGAACACCTGCACGCAGGCCTGCCCGTGATCCATGTGCAGCGCGATGACGTCCGCCTCGGACACGCCGGCGGGGTTGATGCCCTGCACCGTCTGCACCTGCGTCAGGGCGCGGATGCGGTCGCGCAGGGCGGCGGCGCGTTCGAATTCCATCGCCTCGGATGCCTCGGCCATCTGCGCCGCAAGCGTTTCCTGCACGCCGGTGGATTTGCCCGACAGGAACCGCTGCGCATCCGCCACGCTGGCGCGATACGCCTCTTCCGAGATCAGCCCGACGCAGGGCCCCGAACAGCGCTTGATCTGGTACAGCAGGCAGGGCCGCGTGCGCCCGGTGAACTGCGAATCCGAACAGTTGCGCAGCAGGAACACCTTTTGCAGCTGATTCAGCGTGCGGTTCACCGCACCGGCGCTGGCGAAGGGGCCGTAATAGGCGGCCTTTTCGGTCTTGGCGCCCCGGTGCTTGCGGATCTGGGGAAAGGCGTGTTCGGTCGTCACCTGGATCTGCGGAAAGCTCTTGTCGTCGCGCAGCAGCACGTTGAACTTGGGCTTGAGCTGCTTGATGAGGTTCTGTTCCAGCAACAGCGCCTCGGTTTCCGTGCGCGTGGTCAGGAACATCATCGACGCGGTTTCCGAGATCATCCGCGCGATGCGCCGGGAATGGCCCGTCGGGCGCGCATAGCTGGACACCCGCGCGCGCAGATTGCGCGCCTTGCCGACGTAAAGCACGCGGCTCTGGTCGTCGAGCATGCGGTAGACGCCCGGGCTTGTCTCGAGCGTTCTGAGGTAGGACTGGATCACCTCGTGCCCGCGCGGGGCGGCTTTTTCGGCTTCGGTCATTCCTTGTTCCGTCATCCTGGCGGCGGCTCGATTCGTCTTGCTGTGCTGCAACCCGGAACACCCGAGTTCAAGTGGATTTCAATCCACCACTTCTGTGGAAAACTCTGAGGGCAAAATGCTGCCAGCGGCGAGTTTCCCTTGTTTTCAGGGCTATTCGTTAAGGTGCCTGAAAAAGTGGCAGAAATATAACCCCTTGTTAATCAAGGAAATGTTTTTTCATTCCCCCTTAAGATATTGAGACCGCTTCATTTTTGTAAAGGTTTCTTAACAGCCGCATGACCGGTGCAAAACTTGACGAAGGGTCAGATCATTCCACGCCCAGCACGTCAGGCGTGCGCCAGCCAAGGTGCTGCCCGCCATCCATGCACAGCAGCTGCCCGGTAAAGCCCGGCGAGTCCAGAACCAGCCCCAGCGCGGCAAGGATGTCGGCCGGGTTCGAGCCGCGTTCAAGGATGGTGGCGGCGCGCTGCGCGGCGAAATGCGCTTCGCTCTGGCGGGCACCGCGCAGGGTCGGGCCGGGGCCGATGGCGTTCACCCTGACGCGCGGCGCCAGCGCCATGGCCGAGGTCTGCGTCAGCGTCCACAGCGCCGATTTGGCCAGCGTGTAGGTCATGAATTCGGGCGTCAGCTTGCGCACCCGCTGGTCGATCATGTTGACCACCACGCCCTGCGCCACCGGCTCTCCGTCGGCATCGACCAGCGGATCGGGCACCTGCGCGGCCAGCGCCTGCGTGAGAATGAAGGGCGCGCGCAGGTTCGACCCGATATGGCGGTTCCAGCTGTCCAGCGTGGCGGTGGCGATGTTGTCGTATTCAAAGATCGACGCGTTGTTGACCAGCACGGTGATCGGCCCGCCAAGCGCCTGCGCGGCGCGGCCCAGCAGCGCCTGCGTTTCATCCTCGTCCAGCAGGTCGGCCTGCAGGGCGGCGGCGGCGCGGCCCCTGGCGCGGATCGGCGCG
>CAXICP010000388.1:0-3678 GCA_964022595.1 uncultured Salipiger sp. | reverse complement strand
TGCGCGCTAGTACTGGCAGCTTGGCGAAGACGCCAAGGCGCTGGTGCGCGGCCTTGTCGACAGGCTTGGCATCGACTGCCAGTTGCGCGACGGAGTGGCGTGGTGCGGCTCGCGCCCCGCCGAGGTGGCGCATCTGCATGAATATGCCGACCACATGGCGACGCGCTACGACTACCCGATGGACGTGATGGACGCCGCAGCCTTTCGCGCCCTGTGCCCGTCGCCCGATTACTGCGGCGCCATCCTGGACATGGGCGCGGCGCATCTGCATCCGCTGCGCCTGGCGCAGGGGCTGGCGCAAGGGGCGGTGGCAGCCGGGGCGCGGGTGTTCGAACGCTCGCTTGTCACCCGGGTCGACGAGGGCGCGCAATGCGTCATCCACACGGGCCAGGGCCGGGTTCGCGCGGCGCAGGTGGTCTATGCGGGCAACGGCTACCTTGGATCCTTGCAGCCGCGCGTCGCCCATCGCGTCATGCCGATCAACAACTTCATCGTCGCCACCGAACCGCTGGGCGCGCGCGTGTCCGAGGTGCTGACCCGCGACGTCGCCGTGGCCGACAGCCGCCACGTGGTCAACTACTTCCGCCTGTCGCCGGACGGGCGCCTGCTGTTCGGCGGGGGTGAGAATTATTCCTATCGCTTCCCCGACGACATCCGCGCCAAGGTGCGCAAACCCATGCTTGAGATTTTTCCATCCCTGCACGATGTGCGGCTGGATTATGCGTGGGGCGGCACGCTGGGCATCACCATGAAACGCCTGCCCGTGCTGGAACGGCTGCGCCCCAACGTCTTTGCGGCGGCGGGCTATTCGGGGCACGGGGTCGGCACGGCGGTGCATGCCGGGCGCCTGCTTGCCGAGGCCGCCAAGGGCGCAAGCGCCGGGTTCGACGCGATGGCGGCGCTGCCGACGCCGCCCTTCCCGGGCGGTGCGGGGCTGCGCACGCCCCTGCTGAAACTGGCGATGACCTGGTTTGCCATGCGCGACCGGCTTGGCATCTGACCCCTTTGCCATCGCTACGGGGCACCGGCGCCGCTGACGCGGTGCGGTTTTCACTTGGCTGTTACAGGCGTGGTGTTTAAGCTTTTACAAAACCACCTTTCGGGATTTTGAAAGATGAGCAGCCTGCCCAACATGCACGACGCCGAACCCATCCCGGCCGAAGCCCGCGCCGAGATCGACCGGCTTTTGCAATCCGGCGATCTGTTTCGCTACACCGCCCCCGAAGACGCCCCCGTCGCGCTGCTGGAACGCGAATTCGCCGCGCTGATGGGCACGAAATACGCCCTTGCCGTGTCCAGCTGTTCGGCGGCGCTGTTCCTGTCGCTCAAGGCGCTTGGCCTGCCGCGCGACGCAAGGGTGATGATCCCCGGCTTTACCTTTGCGGCGGTGCCCTCGGCGGTGATCCACGCCGATTGCATCCCCGTGCTGTGCGAGGTGGGCGACAATTACCGCATCGACCTTGCGGATTTCGAAGCAAAGCTGAACGACGTGCGCGCGGTCATCATCAGCCACATGCGCGGGCACACGTCGGACATGGACGCGATCATGGCGCTGTGCGATGCGCGCGGCATTCCGGTGATCGAAGACGCGGCGCACAGCCTTGGCACCGTCTGGGACGGGCGCAAGATCGGCACCATCGGGCGCATCGGCTGCTTTTCCTTTCAAAGCTACAAGCTGGTCAACGCGGGCGAAGGCGGCATCCTGATCACCGACGATGCCGATATCGTCGCGCAGGCGGTGATCCTGTCGGGCGCCTATGAACACAACTGGAAGAAACACGTTGCCCACGGCGACAACACCGGCGCGCTGGCGCAGGCCTTCGCACGCTGGCAGAACAAGCTGCCGCTTTACAACCTGCGCATGTCGAACCTGTCGGCGGCGGTGATCCGCCCCCAGTTGCCGCAGGTGGCCCGCCGCGTGGCCGATGGGCGGCGCAACCATGATTTCGTCGCCGCGCGCATCAACCGCTCGCCCTGGATCGCCGTGCCCGACAAGCTGCCCCAGGAAGAACGCGCCCCGGATTCGCTGCAGTTCAACCTTGTGGGCATGGATCGCGACGAAATGCGCGCCTTTGCGGATGCCGCCGGCGCCATGGGCGTCAAGGTGCAGGTGTTCGGCCTGTCGACCGACAACGCCCGCGCCTATTGGAACTGGCATTTCCTGCCCGAGATGCCCGATCTGCCGCGCACGCGGGCGATGCTGGAATGCGCCTGCGACACCCGCCTGCCCGCCCGGCTGACGCTGCAGGACTGCGCCGCGCTGTCCGACGTGCTGACGCAGGCCGCCGAACAGGTCATGTCGGCGGCGCGCGTCTACGGCACCTGAACGCAAAAGGGGGACGGCCCGCGCCGCCCCCCTGCCCGCGCCGAAGCGTCGGAAATCACTTTTCGATCTTGGACAGTTTCGACTGAAGCTCGGCAAGCTGCTTCTTGATCGAATCCAGGTCTTCTTCTTCGCCCTTTTCGGCTTCGGGGCCGGACCACTGGTTGCCCATGCCCCCGGTCATCGCCTTGAGAAACGCTTCCTGCTGGGCCTGCATCGCCTCGAACCCGGGGATCTTCGGCAGCATCGGGTTGGACGACACGCTTTCGGCCCACTTGTTCTGGCTTTCGCGGAACGCCTCGAAGCTGGCGGCAAGGAACTGGGGCACGGCCGAGGTCGCCGTGGTGGTGTAGCTGCGCACCAGATCGGTCAGCACGTTGATCGGCAGCACCGATTCCCCGCGCGATTCGTGTTCGGCGACGATCTGCAGCAGGTATTGCCGCGTCAGGTCGTCGCCCGATTTCAGATCGACGATCTGAACGTCGCGCCCATCGCGGATGAACCCCGCGATATCTTCAAGCGTGACGTAATCGCTGGTCTCTGTGTTGTAGAGACGGCGACTGGCATAGCGCTTGATCAGCAATGGCTTGAGTTGTTCGGCCACGTCTACCCCCTCTGGCGTGAAGCGTCGTCGCGAAAGCCTATGCGAGCGCAGAAAAAAAGGAAAGCCTTGCTTTCCCGCGACCTGCGCCCGCGTGGCTTGGGCCGTCAGTTGCCGGCGGCCGCGATGATGGCATCCAGAAAGTCCCGCGTCGCACCGCTGTCTTCCAGCGGCAGCGGCCAGTCCGCCTGCCCCAGCACCGCCTTGTTGAACGTCTCGACCTGGGTCAGGTAGTGGTTGTCGCGCGCAAAGCCCCAGGTTTCCACGTGCCCGCCGGGGCGGTGCAGTTCGACCCTGGCTTCGCCAAAGACCTGCGCGTTGAACGGCACCGGCATGCGGATCACGCCGTCCTGGCCGTGCAGGGTGATTTCCTGCCAGGGCGCCGCGCGCATCGACACGCGCCCCGTGTAGACGAAGCTTTCGAACTGCGCCATCACATGGGCCGACACGTCGACACCGTTGATACGCTCGATCTGCGCGGCGATGATGTTTTGCGCGTCCTGGCCGGTCAGCAGGCGGATCGCGCCAAAGGCATAGACGCCGATGTCACCCAGCGCCCCGCCCCCGGTTTCGGGCCGGTTGCGGATGTTGTCCATGTCGGCGTTGAAGAAGCTGTGCGTGGAATCAACCCGCACGAGCGGGCCGATGGCGCCATCCTGCAGCAGCTCGCGCGCCTTGCGGTACTGGGGGTGATGCGCGATCATCCAGGCCTCGGCGATCAACTTGCCGCTGCGCTCGCGCGCTTCGATCAGGC
>CAXICP010000387.1:0-3692 GCA_964022595.1 uncultured Salipiger sp. | reverse complement strand
GTCAGCGGGGGACATGCTGTGCAACGCGGTTTTCGTGTTCCACCTGGGCATCCTGTCCGTGCTGCTCATGTGGCAGATCGGCCTGCAGGCGCATCGCTTCGCGAACCACGCTGATGAAAAGGCCCGGCTGATGGCGCGGCTGGACATGGTGCTGAAAAGCTCTGGCGTGGGGCTGGCCACGCGGATGGTGGGCAGCGATCAGATCGACCTTGATGCGATGGCGCTGGAAATCTACGGCTTTGCCGACCGCGCCCCGGGCCCCATGCCGGTGGAAGATGTCTGGGCGGTGTTCCACCCCGACGACGTGGACGCCATCCGCAACGAGCTGGCCGCGCAGATCGAAGCCGAAACGCAGCACCTGGCGCTGGAATACCGCATCATCCGCCCCCGCGACGGGCGCACCCGGCACCTGATGCTGAACTGGGGCTGCGCGCGCGATCCCGAAACCGGCACGCTGGAAATGACGTCGGTGCTGGCGGATGTGACCGACCTGCGCCAGATGGCCGCCACCCGCGCCGAGGCGCTGGCCCGGCTTGAGGCGGCGTCGGAAAACATGCCGGGGATGATCTATCAGGGGATCTGGTCGCGAAACGGGCCGGAAAAGAACCTGTATCTCAGCAGCAAGTCCCGCGAATACTGGGGGATCGACCCGCAGGATGCCTATGACGACCCGGGCATCCTGACCGCCGACAGGACGCCCGAGGAAATCGCCACCGGCGGGCAGCTGTTCATGGAAGCGGCGCGCACCGGGAACACGATCTACCGGCGCAGCAAGGTGCGCGACCGCTGGATCGATTTTCACGGCTCGGCCACGGCGATTTCGGACGATCTGTACCGCGTCGATGGCGTTGTCGTGGATGCCACCAGCGAAGTCGCCGCGCTGGAAGAGGCGCAGCACCATGCCGAACTGGCAAGCCGGGCGCAGCGGATGGAAAGCATCGGCCAGCTGACCGGCGGCATCGCGCATGATTTCAACAACCTATTGGCGGTCATCATGGGCAACCTTGAACTGCTGCGCGAGGATATCGACACCCCCGGCCACCTGCGCATGATCGACGCCGGGCTTGAGGCGACGCGCCGCGGCGCGGGGCTGACGCGCGCCATGCTGGCCTTTGCCCGGCGCGCCCGGCTGGACCCCGAACCGCTGGACCTGAACGAGGTCATCCGCCACGCGCGCAACTGGATGCACCGGGCGCTGCCGGCGACGGTGCAGATGGAAACCTCGCTTCTGGCGGGGCTGTGGCAGGTGCGGCTGGATGCGTCCTCGCTGGAAAGCGCCATACTGAACCTGCTGCTGAACGCGCGCGATGCCATGGATGGCAACGGCAAGCTGACCATCGAAACCGCGAACCTGCGCATCGATGAGGATTACGCCGAAAGCCGCGACCACGACCTTGTGCCGGGGCGCTACGTGATGCTCGCGATCAGCGACACCGGCAGCGGTATCCCCGCCGAGGCCCAGCAGAAGATATTCGAACCCTTCTACACCACCAAGGGGCCGGGGCAGGGGTCGGGCATCGGGCTGTCGATGGTGCAGGGCTTCGTCAAGCAGTCGGGCGGCACGGTGCAGGTCTACAGCGAACCGGGGCAGGGCACGACCTTCAAGCTGTATTTCCCGGCGATGCAGGGGGCGGGCGACGGCGCGGCGCTGTCCAAGCGGGTGACGGATGCGCCCTTTGACGCCGGCGGGCGGCGCGTGCTGCTGGCCGAAGACGAAACATCAGTGCGCGAAGTGCTGGTCGCGACGCTGAAGGCGGCTGGCTTTGACGTCACCGCCGCCGCCAGCGGCGACGAGGCGATGCATGCCTATGCCAGCGGGCGGCCCTTTGATCTTGTGATCACGGATATCGTGATGCCCGGCACCTTGCAGGGCACGGGGCTGGCGCGGGCCCTGCGGGCGATGGACCCCGAATTGCCGATGATCTTCATGTCGGGCTATGCCAGCGAGGCAACGGTGCACGGCAACGGGCTGCGCCCCGAAGACATCCGCCTGATGAAGCCGGTACCCAAGGATCAGCTGATCCGCGCGGTTTCCACCGTGCTGCGCCGCCCTGCCGACCCGCCGGCGGACGCTTAGGGCGGCAGCGCGGGCACAGCCGCGCCTTTCCTGACGAAAAAGATAAACAAAGGGGTTGCAATGGATCACGCCCGGTTGCATTCCCGTGATCAGCCAGAAAGACTCGGCGGTATGCGGCCCTCCGCGCGCCCCGGTCTTCCCGCCGCGCCCGCCAAGCTTCACGGTCCCAGCCCGCGCCTTTTCCGAACATGATCCCCCGCCACGGGCCGCCTGCGCGCAGCGCAGCGCAGCCGGGGCGGGCCTGCGACGATGGCGACCGAGCGATGACCACAGATGCCGTGACCAGTCACGACGATCCCACACACGGGGCACCAACGGTGCCCGCGGCGATCCCGGGGGGGCACGCCGCATCCCATGCCAGCCACCGCCAGCGCCTTTCCCCAGACCGAAGAACAACGAAAGGACAGTGCATGACATCTGCACGCGCACGGCTGGCCAATGGTTCGGCCATACTGCTTTGCACCATGGCCTTGGGGGGGGCGGCACTGGCGCAATCCCCGGCCACCGACGACGGCTCCCATGACCTTGGCACCATCGTGCTGACGGCCGAGGAACAGATCAAGCAGGCGCTTGGCGTGTCGACCATCACCGAAGAGGACATCGAACGCCTGCCGGTGGTCAACGACGTGGCCGAGATCATCCGCAAGATGCCCGGCGTGAACCTGTCGGGCACCTCGGCCTCGGGCGACCGTGGCAACAACCGGCAGGTGGACATCCGCGGCATGGGCCCGGAAAACGTGCTGATCCTGATCGACGGCAAGCCGGTGATGTCGCGCATGTCGGTCAAGCAGGGCCGGTCCAACGAACGCGACACCCGCGGCGACACCAACTGGGTGCCCGCCGAAATGGTCAAAAGCATCGAGGTGATCCGTGGCCCGGCAGCGGCGCGCTATGGCTCGGGCGCGGCGGGCGGTGTGGTCAACATCATCACCAAGGCCCCCGAAGAAGACCTGCTGCAGATCGGCACCAGCTTCGACATTCCCGAAAGCAACGATGAGGGCATGACCCAGCGCTACAACCTGCTGTGGGCCAAGCGCCTGAGCAACGAGGTCGCGCTGCGCTTTTCTGTCTTCTACAACAAGACCGACGGCGACGAACCCGACGTCAACGCCGATGAAGGCACCTGCGAGGTGGACGACGACGGGGTCGAGATCTGCGATTACAGCGCGGGTTCGGAAGGCGTGGTCAACAAGGATTTCACCCTGCGCCTTGACTGGACCCCAAGTTCGAAGAACCAGTTCAACATCGAACTGGGCTATTCGCGCCAGGGCAACATCTTTGCGGGCGACACGCTGCGCGGGGGCGGTGCCGACAGCAGCGGCGAAGGCACGATCAACCAGCTTGCCGACGATGGCGAGGAAACCAACACGATGAAGCGCGGCACCTTCGCGCTGACGCATCTTGGGTCCTACAACTGGGGTGAAACCAACAGCTTCATCCAGTACGAACGCACCGACAACCGCCGCCTGACCGAAGGCGCCGCCGGCGGCAGCGAGGGCACGATCAACACCACGTCCGACTGGGATACGGCCATCCTGGAAGCGGTGTGGGCCAAGTCCGAAGCCTATGTGAATCGCGTCACCTGGGGGCGGCCCTCGGCGCTGGCCTTCGGGGG
>CAXICP010000386.1:0-3694 GCA_964022595.1 uncultured Salipiger sp. | reverse complement strand
ATGCTCCATCCTACTCAAAAGTTGGAGCCTCCGGCAAACCCGGCGCGGTTCAGCGTGACGGGCGCGCTCGACCCGGCGAACATGGTGGCCTGCCTCAGCATCGGGCGCGGCAATGCCAAGACGGCGCTGTCTGCGGGCTTGTCCTTGGGCGCGCTGAAGGGCGTGTGGGATGACCAGCCCAAGCGCGAAATCATCTTCGCGGCGCGCAACCGTGACCAAGCCAAGATCGCGTTCGAGTTTCTGACCGGCTTCGTTGGTGCCCTGCCCGAAGGCGAGCAAGAGCTTTTCACAATCCGGCGCGGCTCGAAGCTGGAAGTCGAATACAACGGCAACGGCGGCGGGCTGGCGCGGTGCATCGCGGCGGATGGCAAGTCTATCCTGGGCGGCGCACCGACCCTTGCCGTGATGGATGAGCGGGCCGCATGGGAACGCGAGAAAGGCGACAACCTTGAAAACGCGATCCTGTCCGGTCTGGGCAAGCGCGATGGCAAGGCGCTTATCATCTCGACCAGCGCGCCCGATGACGCGAACACCTTTTCCCGGTGGCTGGATGAACCCCCGCCCGGAACCTATGTGCAGGAACACCGGCCTTCGTTTGGCCTGCCTGCGGATGACCTCGATAGCCTGCTGATCGCCAACCCCGGCGCGGTGGAGGGCATCGGATCTTCGCCGGAATGGCTGGTGGCGCAGGCGCGGCGGGCGATTGCGCGGGGCGGCTCTGCCCTGTCCAGCTTTAGAAACCTCAACCGCAACGAGCGCGTCAGCACCGAAGACCGTTCCGTCCTGGTCACGGTGGACGAATGGCTGGCCGCCGAAGTCTCGCCCGAAGATCTGCCGAAGCGCGAAGGCGAATGCGTTCTGGGCGTGGATCTTGGCGGATCGCGGTCAATGTCTGCGGCAGCTGCATATTGGCCGCGCACGGGCCGTCTTGAGGCGGTGGGCTGCTTTCCCTGCCAACCGGGGCTTGCGGATCGCGGGGCCTCTGATGGCGTCTCGGATCGCTATGTGCAGATGAAGGAACGCGGCGAGCTTTGGACGCTGGGCGAAGCGACCGTGCCGCCCGCGCTCTGGCTGACCGATCTGATGAAGATGCTCGACGGCATCGCGCCCGTGGCAATCGTGGGCGACCGTTTCCGCCATGCCGAATTTGCCGAGGCGATGCAGCGGGCGGGGCTGCGCGTGCCGTTCGTGTGGCGTGGCTTTGGATGGAAAGACGGCTCCGAGGATATTGAACGCTTCCGGCGCGCGCTGTTTGACGGACACGTCAACGCGGTGCCGTCGCTGCTGCTGCGCTCTGCCTTTGGCGAAGCGGTCACGCTGATCGACCCGGCAGGCAATCATAAGCTGGCAAAGGCGCGATCCCTTGGGCGGATCGACGCGGCGGCGGCGGCGGTGCTGGCGGTGGCCGAAGGCGCGCGCATCGTCGGGCGCGGCAACCCGAAAGGGGGGCGTGTCGCATGGGGCTGAGAAACGAATACAAGCGGCATTCTGCCCGCGTCACCCGTTCGTCGCGCTGGAAGGCGCTTCGGATGCAGGCGCTCGACCGTGACGGCTGGCAATGCGTCCAGTGCGGCGCGCGGCACCGGCTGGAAGTGGATCACATCGAGCCGGTGCGCAACCGGCCTGACCTGAGCTTCACCCTGTCAAATCTGCAATCTCTCTGCGGGCGCTGCCATGCCCGCAAGACCCGTATCGAGATCGGCTTGGGCCGGTCCGACCCCGCGCGCGATGCGTGGAAATCTCTGGTCCGTGAAACGGGCCAATCCCCCTCACCAACAAAGCACGAGGTATGAGCATGTTGGATTCTGTCAAAATCGCCCGGCGTCAGTCGGAGATCCGTCAACAGCTTGCCGAACTGGTCGGCAAGACCACCCCGACCGAAGACGAAACCCGGTCCATGGAAAGCATGGATCTGGAATATCGCAGCAACGAAACCCGCTACCGCGCGGCGCTGATTGCCGAGGATACCGAACGCCGGGACGCCGGGGCCGAACTGGAAACCCGCACGGCGCAGGAATGGGCCGATCTGATGGCGGGCTTCGAGCTTCGCCAAGTGGCTCTGGCGCTTGACGAGGGCCGCAACCTCGACGGGCGCACCGCTGAAATCGTGTCAGAACTTCGCAACGCTGGCGGCTATCGCGGCATTCCCGTGCCCTGGGCGGCGCTGGAACAGCGTGCCGGCGAAACCATTGCCAGCGGCACGCCCGACCCGATGCGCACGCAACCGATCATTGACCGCCTGTTCCCCGACAGCGTGGCGGGCAAGATGGGCGCGCAGATGATCGCGATCGACAGCGGCGCGACGGAATGGCCGGTGGTCACGTCCAGCGTGTCGGCGGGCTGGGCAACGTCCGAGACCGGCAACGTGGCGGGGCCGTCCGTCTTCGCCACAACCGACCGGGCGCTGAAACCCGAACAGAACCTTGGCATTCAGATGCGCATCACGCGCAAGGCGCTGAAACAGTCCGGGGCAGCGCTGGAACAGGCGGTGCGCCGCGACATGAACAGCGCCATGGGCACGGCTCTGGACAAGGCGATCTTTCTTGGCGCGGGCAGCTCTGGCGAACCCCTGGGCGTGGTGGCCGGGGCCTCGACCTACGGCATCAACGAAACCGACCTGAGCGCGGTCCCGACCTATGCCGACTTTCTGGCCGAGGTGGTGGCGTTCATGACCGCGAACGCGATCACCTCTCCCGGTGAAATCCGCGCGCTGATGCGTCCCGAATTGTTCGGTTTCCTCGAAGGGCAGTTGAACAGCGTCACCCAGACGACCGAATATCACCGCCTTGCGTTCCTGCTGGCAGGGCGCGGCGTCACCGGTACGTTCCCGAGCAACATCAACGTCACGTCGAACGGGCTGGCGGTGCCGACCGGATCGCCGCTTGAAACGTCGATGCTGATGACGACCTCGACCGGGGGCGTGGCGCCGATCTTCTGCGGGCTTTGGGGCGCGGTGGACGTGATCCGCGATCCCTATAGCGATGCGCAATCGGGCGGGCTTCGCATCACGGCGCTGACCACGGCAGACGTGACCGTCGCGCGGCCTGCGCAGCTTCGCCTGATGAGCGGCGTCCAGATCGAGGCGGGCGCGTAATGCTTTGGGGCGGCTCCACTGGCGGGTTTGAGATCCGCACCTCTGCGGGCGGTGAAACCGTTCTGCGGGGCCGTTTCCCGTATGCCGTCCCGACCCTCTTGCAAGGGGGCCGGGAGCGGCGGCGGGAAGTCTTTCAGGCGCGGGCGTTCGGCGCATCTGTGGCCGATGGCGGTGACGTTCATCTTCTGGTGCATCACGACTTCGACCGCCCGCTTGCCAGCCGCGCGGCGGGCACGCTCGACCTGAGCGACGACGACGACGCGCTGAGCTTCGAGGCGCGGCTATCGCCGGATCTGGCAGACGTGACCCATGTTCGCGACTTCCTGGGCACGCTCAAGGCGGGGCTGGTCAAGGGCATCTCGCCCGGTTTCCGCGTTCCGCAAGGCGGCGATCTGGTGAAGCGCGACGGCGACGGGCTGATGCGCGTGGTTCGCTCTGCGGATCTGGTCGAAATCAGCGCCGTGACGAAACCGGCCTATCCGGCGGCGCAGATCGAAGCGCGGTGCTGGCAGGTGGATCACGGCGCGGTGCACCCTGCCTATGACGCGCGCAAGCGGTGGAGGGCATGACCATGGCGACGACAATCAAGCAGACCGAGGC
>CAXICP010000385.1:0-3701 GCA_964022595.1 uncultured Salipiger sp. | reverse complement strand
GATATCGTCGCGCGCGGCGTGGCCCTGCACGCGGCCCGCACCCCGATGGGGTTGCTTGCGGCGCTTGGCGGGCGCGAGCAGGCCGCGATCTGCGGCGCCGTCATCGCCGCGCGGCTGGCGCGCATTCCCGTGCTGCTGGACGGGTTCATCTGCACCGCTTCGGTCGCGCCGCTTTGGGCGGCCAACCCGGCGCTGCTGGATCACTGCCTGATCGGCCATGCCAGCGCCGAACCGGGCCACCGCGGCCTGTGCGACGCCATGGCAAAGCGCCCGATCCTGGACCTAGGCATGGCGCTGGGCGAAGGGTCGGGCGCGGCGCTGGCGCTTGGGGTGCTGCGCGGCGCGCTGGCCTGCCACGGCGGCATGGCCACCTTTGCCGAAGCCGGCGTGTCGGGCGCGTGACCCTGCGCGCGCGCATCCGCGAGGCGCGCGCGGCGCTGATGCTGCTGACCCGTCTGCCCGCCGGTCGGTTCGATGACGATGTGCCGGGGCTGGATGCCGCCCGCTGGGCCTTTGCGCTGGCGGGGATTCCGGTTGCCCTGATCGGATGGGCCGTGCTTGCCGGCGCGCAGGCGCTGGGGCTGACCCCGGCCATCGCGGGGTTCGCCGCGCTGGGCGCCATGGCGCTGACCACGGGCGGGCTGCACCACGACGGGTTCGCCGACATGGCCGACGCCGCCGGGGGGCGCGATCGCGCGCATCGGCTGGCCATCATGCGCGACAGCCGCGTCGGCAGCTTCGGCGTGCTTGCGCTTGTGCTGGTCTGCGGACTGGGGGCGGCGGCGCTGGGGGCGCTGCCGACGGGGCCGCGCGGGCTGGCGGGGCTGATGCGGGCGGCGCTAGTGAGGCGGCTTCCGATGTCGCGGGTGCTGGCGCTGGGGGCGCTGGCGCGCGATGCGGGGCTGGGACATGCCGCGCGGGGCGCTTCCGTGGCCTGGCTGCCGGGCGCGGTGCTTTGCGCCGGGCTGGCGCTGGTGCTTGGCGCGGCGGGATGGATCGCGCTGCTGGCCATTGCCGCGCTGGGCGCGCTTGTGGCCTGGCGCGCCCGCGTCACCCTTGGCGGTCAGACCGGCGACGTGCTGGGCGCCGTCCAGCTTGGCGCCGAAACCGCCGGCTGGGTCGCGCTCGCCGCAGCGTCATGACCGCGCGCCGCGCGAATTGATCCGCCCGCCCCTTTGGTTGCTGGCGCGCTGCCCCAGATACCATTACCACTGTAACGGACAGCACGAAGGACTCCCCGCGCATGAACGACGAACGCCATTCGATTTTCCGCGGCGCCGCCGGCGACCGGAAGACCGCCGAGCAGATCCCCGACACGCCGCAGACCCGGGCGCCCTCGTACCGGCTGGCCTTTGCGGACGAGGCGTTCCTGTGCCGGGACGAGCTGCGCCCGGTGCGGCTGCAGCTTGAACTGCTCAAGCCGCAGCTGGTGCTGGATGAACACCAGGTCGAATCGACCGTGGTGCTGTTCGGCGGCGCGCGCATCCCCTCGCCCGCCGAAAAGGCCGGCGCGCGCACGCAGACGCTGGCCGACCTGTCGCATTTCTACGAAGAGGCCCGGATCTTCGCGCAGAAGATGACCGAGAAATCCATCGCCTCGGGCAACCGCGAATACATTGTCGCCACCGGCGGCGGCCCCGGCGTGATGGAGGCCGGCAACCTCGGCGCGCAGCAGGCGGGCGGCGTGTCCATCGGCCTGAACATCGTGCTGCCGCATGAACAGGCGCCCAACGAATACGTCACGCCCGATCTGTGCTTCAACTTCCACTACTTCGCGATCCGCAAGATGCATTTCCTGATGCGCGCCCGCGCGATCTGCGTCTTTCCGGGCGGGTTCGGCACGCTTGACGAGATGTTCGAGGCGCTGACCCTGATCCAGACCGGGCGCATGAACCGGGTGCCCTTCATCCTGTTCGGGCGCGCCTTCTGGGAAAAGATCATCAACTGGAGCGCGCTGGAAGACGCGGGCACCATCAGCCCCGAAGACCTTGACCTGTTCCGGTTCGCGGAATCCGCCGACGAGGCGGCGCGCATCATCGATGAATGGGATCCGGCGCCGGCGCGAAACGACATTCCCGGGCGCTAAGCGCGGTTCAACGCGGGCGGGGCCGCGGCGGTATCAGCCGCGCTGCGCCTCGCCCGTGGGCGATATGTCTTCGCCATGTTCGACCCAGCGGGCGATGATTTCGCGCGCCTGCGTCTCGTCCAGCGCGACGATGGCTGTGCGCAGGTCCTTGAGCGCGGTGGCGATTTCGAATTCGGACAGAAAGCCTTCTTGCGCGCGCATGATCTTGTGGTGCGGCGTGGTCAGCATGTCCTGCGAGATCAGCAGCTCTTCGTGCAGTTTCTCGCCCTTGCGCAGGCCGGTCACCTCGATTTCGATGTCACCGTCGGGGTGCTTGTCGTCGCGCACGGTGTAGCCGGCGCCCTCGATCATCTGGCGGGCCAGCTTCTTGATCGGCACCGGCTCGCCCATGTCCAGCACGAAGACATCGCCGCCGCGCGCGAACGATCCCGCCAGCAGAACCAGCCGCGCCGCTTCGGAAATGGTCATGAAATAGCGCGTGACCTTGGGGTCGGTCAGGGTGACGGGGCCGCCGCGGGCGATCTGTTCTTCGAACAGCGGGATGACCGACCCGGACGAGCCAAGCACGTTGCCAAAGCGCACCATGGAAAACCGCGTACCGGTGCTGCGCGTGGCAAGATCCTGCACGACCAGTTCCGCCAGGCGCTTGGACGCGCCCATGACGTTGGTGGGCCGCACCGCCTTGTCCGACGACACCAGGATGAACCGTTCCACCCCCGCCTCGCGCGCCACATCCGCCAGCAGCTTGGTGCCCATGACATTGTTGTTGAGCCCCGACAGCACGTTGCATTCCACCAGCGGCAGGTGCTTGTAGGCGGCGGCGTGCAGCACTGCTTCGATCCGGTGATCGGCCATGACGCGGGCCATCAGCCCGGCATCCAGGACCGAACCCAGGATCGGCACGATGGTCATGCCCCGCGCCAGGTCGCGCAGTTCCTTTTCGATGCTGTAAAGGCCCAGTTCGGAATGATCGACCAGCACCACGCATTCGGGCTTGCAGGCGATCAGTTGGCGGCACAGTTCGGACCCGATCGACCCGCCCGCGCCGGTGACCATGATGCGGCGGCCCGAATAGGCGTGGCTGACGCCGGGCAGTTCGGATTCCAGCCGGTTGCGCCCCAGCAGATCGTCCAGCGAAACCGGCGTGACGCTCTTGCGCAGTTCACGCTCGCCCACCAGTTCGGCAAAGGACGGCAGGGCGTGAACCTCGCAACCGATGGTGCGCAGCTTGTGGGCGATGCGGGCCAGCTGCGGCTGGCTGATCGACGGCATGGCCAGCACCACCCGGTCGATCGACCGGCGCTGGATGATTTCCGGAATGGCCGAGGGCGCGTGCACCCGCAGCCCGGCCACCACCTGGCTTTGCAACGTCGGATTGTCATCGACAAAACAGACCGGGTCGATCTTGTCGTCATGCCGCAGCGCGGCGGCAAGCTGCTGCCCGGTCTGCCCGGCGCCGTAGATCAGCACGCGCATGCGGTTCAGCCCGCGGCGGTAGATTTCCACCGTCAGGTAGCGCGCCAGAAGGCGCCAGCTTGCGCCCAGCACCACGAGGATCAGCCCGAAGTTGAAGAACAGCGGCAGCGACAACGCCGGAGACAGCACCCGGTTCAGC
>CAXICP010000384.1:0-3711 GCA_964022595.1 uncultured Salipiger sp. | reverse complement strand
GTCGGTCGCGCTGGCATAGACCACCATCACGATGGACGGCGGGATCAGGATGCCCAGCGTGCCCGCATTGGCGATGACGCCGGCGGCAAAATCCTTGGTGTAGCCCACCTGCCGCATGCCGGCGATGACGATGGACCCGATGGCCACCACCGTCGCGGGCGAGGACCCCGACAGCGCCGCGAACAGCATGCAGGCGAACACGCCCGCGATCGCAAGACCGCCGTGCATGTGCCCCACCAGCGCGATGGAAAAGCGGATGATCCGCCGCGCCACGCCGCCCGTCGACATGAAGCTGGACGCCAGGATGAAGAACGGGATCGCCAGCAGCGTGTAATGCCCCGCCATCGCCTGGTAGAAGCTTTGCGCCACCGAGCTGAGCGAGGTGTCCGACAGCACCAGCAGGAAGATGATGGACGACAGACCCAGCGACACCGCGATCGGCACGCCGATCAGCATCAGCCCTATGATGCAGACAAAAAGAAGTACGACGTCCATGCGATCAGTCCTCGCGGTTCAGGTGTGCGACGTCTTCGACGGCGTCTTCGGCTTCGTGGCTGACGATCAGGCTGTCCTGCGTGCCGGTCCAGATCCGCACGCCGGCCTGGACGAAACGCACCAGCAGCAGCAGCGCACCGAAGGGCAGGATGACGTAGGGAATGAAGCGGGGCAGCTTTTCGTAATGCTCGCCCTCGTTGATCATCGGTTCGATGAAGCGCAGCCAGTCGGGCATCGGGATGTCGACGACTTCGTACCAGGACCGGTACGAGGTGCGCTTCATCTCTTCGAAGCCCGACGGGAACCAGCGCCCCGTGGTCTGCGGCAGGTTGGCGAAATTGGCCCAGTAATCCCACGCGCCCTTCAGCAACAGCGCGCCGTAGACGATGCACAGCAGGGCGGCGATCATCGCCAGCACCCGGCGTGCGGTGGGCGGAACAAGGTTGGTGATCGCATCCACGCCAAGATGCGCCGTCGTCTTCACCGCGTAGGAGACGCCGAACAGCACCAGCCATGCGAACAGGATCGTCACCGCCTCGAGCCCCCAGATAAGGCCCGTGTTGAAGCCGTAGCGCAGCACGACGTTGACGAAGGTGATGATCGTCATGATCCCCAGGATCACCGCGATGGCGGTTTCCTCAAGTTCATTGACAAAGCGGCCAAGCGCGCGGGGGCCGTGGGCTTGACTGGACATGCTCCCCCCCGTTGACCCTCCGCACCACATCCCCGGCTCGTTGATAAGGTAATTAAAAAAAAAAAAAAAAAGGGGACGGCGGGACCGCCCCAGGGATGGTACGCAAAAGGGGACGGCGGGGCCGTCCCCAAGGATCGGCCGGCCCCTGTCCCAAGGGCCGGCCGGCAACGCGTGGGCTGGATCAGCCCTGAACTTCGGCGTTGATCGCCTGGGCCGCGTCGATGTTTTCCTGGCCGACGTCGTCGGTGAACTTTTCCCAGACCGGCTTCATCGCGTCGACCCAGACCTGGCGCTGCTCGGGGCTCAGCTCGCGGATTTCCGCGCCTGCGTCCAGAACCGCCTGGCGGTTGTCGGCGTCGACTTCGGCGATGGCCGAGTTGCGCTCGGTGGTCACCTCTTCAAGGATCGAGGCAAGCTGGCTGCGCATGTCCTCGTCAAGGCTGTCCCACCAGTCGGCCGAGGTCACGACCATGTAGTCAAGCACACCGTGGTTGGTTTCGGTGATGCCGTCCTGCACTTCGAAGAACTTCTGGCCGTAGATGTTGGACCAGGTGTTTTCCTGCCCGTCGACAACGCCGGTCTGCAGCGCGCCGTAGACTTCGGAAAACGCCATCGGCTGCGGGCTTGCGCCAAGCTGTTCGATGTTCGCCTTGAGCACTTCGGACGGCTGCACGCGGAACTTGAGCCCCTTGGCATCCTCGGGCGAGATCAGCGGCTTGTTGGCCGAGAACTGCGTCAGCCCGTTGTGCCAGAACTGCAGGCCCAGCAGGCCGCGACGGGTCATCGATTCCTTCATCGCCTGACCGGTTTCGCTGTTCTGGAACGCATCGACCGCATCCATGTTCACGAACATGAACGGCAAATCGAAAATGCGGAACACCTTGGTGAACTGCTCGAACTTCGACAGCGAGGGCGCGGCCATCTGAACGTCGCCGTTCAGCATCGCCTCGAGCACCTGGTCATCGTTGTACAGCGTCGAGTTGGGATAGACCTCCATGCAGGCCTTGCCGTCCATCTCGTCGTTGATGCGCTGTTGCAGCAGCGACGCGGCGATGCCCTTGGGGTGCTTGTCGGTGTTGGTGACGTGGCTGAACTTGATGACCATCTCGCCGTCGTCGCACGCGGCGATGGCGCTGCCTGCGCCGGCGGTCAGGGCAGTGGCGGCCACGGCGGTCATGAGAAGCTTTTTCATCGGTATCCTCCCGAATGTGATGAACAAGGGCCGGCTCCCCTGCCTGCCCTTCGCCGATGACATGACAGCCATGCGCGAGGCGCATCAAGTGGTGGTGAAGGAGTCGTGAATATACCGACGAAAATCGTTTTAAATCAAAAACTTGCCTGGATTACTGGATTGGGCGCGCCTGATCGCGCCCCGAAACCGTGCGGGATTCCGCACGCGCATCGCGCCACTTGTGCGGAATCCCGCACATTGCGCAACGCCCTAGCGGAAACTTTCCGGCTTCAGCCCGTAACGGACAAGCTTGTCGTAGAAGGTCTTGCGCGGCAGCTTGAGCGTCTGCGCCGCGACGCTGGCCTGCCCGCCCGAGCGGCGCAGCGCGTCCGCCAGCAGCGTGCGCTCCACCTGCGCAAGGCGCTCTGCAAGGCCCAGCCCCTCTTCGCCCGGGCGTTCCTCGCCCAGCCCCAGAACAAAGCGCATCGCCGCCGACATCAGCGCCCGCGCGTTGCCCGGCCAGTCGCGCGCGATCAGCCCGGCGATCACCTCGTCGCCGATCGCCGGCTCGGGCAGGCCCGACTGTTCGGCGGCCTGCGCGACATAGTGGCGGAACAGCACCGGGATGTCCTCGGGGCGGTCGGCCAGCGCGGGGATGCGCAGTTGCATCACTTCAAGCCGGTAATGCAGATCCGCCGAAAACCGCCCCTGTTCGACCAGCAGGGCGGTATCCTCGACCGTTCCGGCAACCAGCTTGGCGCCGGCTTCTTCCAGAAGGTCCTGAAGGGCAAGCTGGCTGTCCATGGGCAACGCGCCGATCTCGTCCAGGAACAGCGTGCCCCCGGCGCAGGCCTTCCAGGCGGCGGCAAGGTCGGCGCGCGACAGCGCCGCGGCGGATCGCTTTTCGAAGGGGCCCTTGGCGCGGGTCGAGCACAGGTGCACCACCTCGGCCACCTTGGGAATGCCCGCCCCCCGCGCGCCCCGGATCAGCACGTCGGTGCCCGCGCGGGCGGCGGCGCGGGCCTGCGCGCGCAGGCTTTCGGATTGCGGCGAGATGCCGAAGATCATCCGCGCCGCCGGATCGCCGGTTTCCAGCTGCGCCTTGAGCCGGCGGTTTTCCAGCACCAGCCCCCGCGTGCGCAGCGCCCGTTCGATGACCGAAATCAGGTCCGACGGCGCGCAGGGCTTTTCAAGGAAATCGAACGCCCCGGCGGACATGGCGCGCACCGCCATGGGAATGTCGCCTTCGCCCGTCAGCAGGATCACCGGCAGTTCCGCATCCTGTTCATGGGCGTAATCCAGCAGGTGGAAGCCATCGCGCCCCGGCATGCGGATGTCGGACACGATGACG
>CAXICP010000383.1:0-3716 GCA_964022595.1 uncultured Salipiger sp. | reverse complement strand
ACAGAGGTTCTTGAACGCTAGCGGTGCCAAAATGGTTTGTCATCAGGGGTTTCGGTGAGTGAATGGGATGCGAACCAACCCTAGCAATCCGCCGCTTTACGCTGGCCTCCCGAGTAACGCGCCTACTGCGTGTTCCGTCTATGTTTCCATTGATGTCTTTCGCGCTTTTAGGTTTTGGCGGAGTTCGGCGGCAGGGCATTGAAATGCAATAGAAAAAAGGGAGAGAACCGGAGCGAGGGAGGTTCGCCCAAACTGAGACTGCGGGCCATTCTGAGCCTGTCCTTGGCCTAGCGGCGCGCCTATGAGGTTCGGTCGGTTCCCGCAAACCCCTTTGAAAACACGGAAAAATCCGTGCCCGTCAGGGCGGTGTCACTGGTTCGCAATGGGGATAATGGCGGAGGCTGTGGGATTCGAACCCACGGGACGCTTTCACGCCCAACGGTTTTCAAGACCGCCGCATTCGACCACTCTGCCAAACCTCCGGTTCGGTGGCGTTTAGCGGGCTTCGTGCGATTCTGGAAGCGCTCTGCAGGGGGGGGGTGGTGGTGTGGTCCCGGCGCCCTCAAGCTTGACAGGCATCCCTGGCGACGGGGCGGGCATGCGCGCCGGTATTCAGCCGCATCAAGGCCTAGATCACCGCCCGGCGGGTCGACAGCGCCCCCGCTTGGAACATGTGCGGTGATTTCCGCGACATTACCGGACGCGCGGTCTTTTCATGCCAAAGCCGAGCCGCTACTCTTCTGCAGCGCCGCAGGCCGGGGCAGCCGTGATTGCCCTGTTGCACCCATCGCAGCAGCGGATCGGGCGGGCGGCGGCGAACAGGGCATGAAGACCCGCAAGACAGGCCGAGACGGGCCAGGACAGGCAAGGGGCACGAACATGGGCACGGTTAATTCCAGTCGGCGGGGCGCAGCGCGCAGAACGGCGTGGCTGCTTGCGGGCGTCGCGGTCCTGACCGGCTGCGACGGCATGCAGATGCCAGCTTTCATGCAATCCAAACCGGGCGTCGCCGATGCGGGCACGGACAGCGCCGCGCGCGCGGGCGTCACCGCCGAGCGCGACATCGAGGCGCCCGAGATCTTTCACGCCACCGAGGCGGGGCTTTGGGACGGGCGCCCCTCGCTTGGCGGGGTCTGGGTGGCGCATCCGGACGTCAAGGAACCCGAACGGGTCATCATCCGCAACCAGTCGAACGGCCAGTTCGTGATCGGCGCGCTGTTCCGGCGTGAACGGCAGTCTCCGGGGCCCCGGCTTCAGGTATCCTCGGATGCGGCGGCGGCGCTGGAAATGCTCGCGGGCAGCCCGACCAATCTTGACGTGATCGCGCTGCGCCGCGAGACGGTCGAGGTGGCGCCAGGCCCCGCGCCTGCCGACCCCGGGCCCATCGAAACCGGCGCCCCGATCCCGCCGGCCGGCGAGGTGACCGAGACGGCGCTGGCCCCCGCCCCCGCAAGCACCGCCCCCGCCGCGCAGCCCCCTGCCCCCGTGGCCGCCCCCCCTGCGCCCGCGCCGAAACCCGCATCGGACCTGGACAAGCCCTTCCTGCAGATCGGCATCTTCAGCGTCGAGCAGAACGCCGAGAACACCGCCACCGCGATGCGTCAGCAAGGCATGGTTCCCACGGTGCGCAAGCAGTCGAGTTCGGGCAAGACATTCTGGCGGGTCATCGTCGGCCCGGCCCGGACGGCGACGGAACGCGCGGCGCTGCTGGACCAGATCAAGGCGGCTGGCTTCACCGACGCCTATGCCGTAAGCAACTGACGACGCCGGGCCCCGCGCCCGGCAAGACCTTGGACGAGGATAAGACCGATGCTCCTTTCCCGCCCGCTTCGCAGGCTTTTCGCCGCCGCCTCTGCCGCGGCGCTTATCGCGGGCCCGGCCAGCGCGTTCGACACATCGGCGCGCGCCGCCTTCGTGCTGGATCACACCACCGGCACGGTGCTGATGGCCAAGAACGCCGACGAATCGCTGCCGCCCGCGTCCATGTCCAAGCTGATGACGCTGTACATGGCGTTCGAAGCGATCCGCGACGGCCGCCTGCAACTGGATGAACGCCTGCCGGTCAGCGAGCATGCCATGTCCTATGGCGGTTCGACCATGTTCCTGAACACCCAGGACCGCCCCCGCGTCGAAGACCTGCTGCGCGGCATCATCGTGCTGTCGGGCAACGACGCCTGCGCCGTGATCGCCGAAGCGCTAAGCCCGGACGGCTCCGAAGCGGGCTTTGCCGACCTGATGACGCGCCGTGCCCAGCAGCTTGGCATGACCGGGTCGCAATTTGCCAATGCCAGCGGCTGGCCCGACCCGAACCAGCGCATGTCGATGCGCGACCTGACGCTGCTGGCCGGCCACATCATCGACGATTTTCCCCAGTTCTACCCGATCTTTGCCGAACGCCAGTTCGCCTTTGACGGGCGCGCGCCGTCCAATGTGAACAACCGCAACCCGCTGCTGCGGCTCGATATCGGAGCCGACGGGCTCAAGACCGGGCACACGGCCGAAGCGGGCTATGGGCTGGTCGGCTCGGCCAAGCAGGGCGACCGGCGGGTGATCTTTGCGATCACCGGGCTGGAAAGCGAACGCGCCCGCGCCGAACAAAGCGAGGCGATCGTCAACTGGGCCTTCCGTCAGTTCGCCGAGCGCACGCTGGTGGAATCGGGCACCGAAATCGCCCGCGCCGACGTCTGGCTGGGCTCGGACGACAGCGTGGGGCTGGTCGCGCAGCAGGATGTGACCCTGCTTGTTCCCGTGACCCCCGGCACCACGCTGGACGCCGAGGTGGTCTATACCGGCCCTCTCAAGGCGCCGATCGCGGCGGGGCAGCAGCTGGCCGAACTGATCATCCGCCCCGAAGGGCTGCCGGAACACCGCGTGCCGCTTTTCGCCGCGCAAGAGGTCGCCGGGGGCGGCTTCGGCAAGCGGATGATGACCGTCAGCGAGGTGCTGTTCAAGCGCCTGCAGGAAGGCGGCGCCAGCGAACTCGGAGAGGCGATGTGACGACGCGGCCCGGGCTGTTCGTCAGTTTCGAAGGCATCGACGGCTCGGGCAAATCCACCCAGGCGCATCTGCTGGCAGAGCGTCTGCGGGCGGCGGGCCGTGACGTGGTGCTCACGCGTGAGCCGGGCGGATCCCCCGGCGCCGAGGAAATCCGCGCATTGGTGTTGCAGGGCGATCCCGACCGCTGGTCGGCGGAAACCGAGCTTTTGCTGTTCACCGCCGCGCGCCGCGACCACCTTGAACGCACCATCCGCCCCGCGCTGAACCGGGGCGCCACAGTGATCTGCGACCGCTTTGCCGACAGCACCCGCATGTACCAGGGGCTGTCGCGGGGCGATCTGCGCGCCGCAGTCGATTCGCTGCACGCGCTGATGATCGGGGTCGAACCGGATCTGACGCTGCTGATCGACATGGACCCCCAGGCGGCGCTGTCGCGCGCCAAGGCCCGCGCCACGGCCGAGGAACGGTTCGAGGATTTCGGCCTGCCGCTGCAACAGCGCATGCGGGCCGGTTTCCTGGCGCTGGCCCGCGAATTCCCCGCCCGCATCAGGGTGATCGACGGTGCCCGCCAGCAAAGCGCCGTTGCGCACGGCAGCGACCTCGCCCGCCGCGCCCAACGCGTCCCACACGACACCGCCGACACCCTCGACCGCGCCGCGCAACGCCTCGATGCCCTCGCCCGGACGTACCACCAATTCGGTGAGCGCGTCGAGTACGAG
>CAXICP010000382.1:0-3730 GCA_964022595.1 uncultured Salipiger sp. | reverse complement strand
GCGCTGCCCGCCATGGGGCCGACGTGGTCAAGGCTGTCGGCCAGCGCAAAGACGCCGTGGCGGCTGACCCGCCCCCAGGTGCCCTTCATCCCGGTGATGCCGTTGCAGCCCGACGGAAAGCGGATCGACCCGCCGGTGTCGGACCCGGTCGCGCCAAAGGCCATCCCCGCCGCGACCGACACGCCCGATCCTGACGACGAAGACCCGGCCCAGCACGCGGGATTCCACGGGTTTTTCGGCACGGCCATCTTTTCGTTATGGCCAGAATAGGCGCCTTCGGTCATGCCCAGCTTGCCGATGGTGATGCATCCGGCCTGTTCCAGCCGCGTCGTGACGGTGGCGTTGCGCCCGGTTTCATTGTCCCTGAGCAGCGCAAGCCCCGCCGACGTCGGCGCAAAGTCCGTTTCGCACAAGTCCTTGAGAGCAAAGGGAATCCCGTGCAAAGGCCCCCTGTCCAGCCCGGCGGCGCGTTCGCGCGTCGCGGTTTCGGCCTGCTGCAACGCGCGATCGGCGGTGACGGTGATATAGGCGTTCAGTGCCCCGTCTACCGCGTTGATGCGCGCCAGCACCGCCTGCGTGACCTCAAGCGGGCTGGCCTGCCCGGCCCCGATCAGCGCGGCGGTTTCCATCAGCGACAGGTCGGGTATGTCGCGCGTGGACAGGTTCGCGGGGGGTGTCAGGGCATTCATCGCGGGGCTCCGAGGGTTGATTGACTCGCCAATAGTTGAAATAGAAACCAAAGGATATGCAAATACCATTCGGTACGATGCGCATATAGTCGCCTTTGTGGCGAAACCGGGGCGGGGAATGCACAGGAAACAGGCAGTCGGCGCGCGGCAGGGGGCGCAAACTTCCACAGGATTTGTGGGGAAGTCCAACCTGCGCTACCGATTCCTCTCATGAAAATCGGATTGATCCTTTCTCATGACGGGTTGGCGGGCATCTGGACCTCGGGTTGCCAGGGCGCCGCGCTGCTGGCCGCTGCCGAACTGAATGCCACCGGGGGCGTGCTTGGCCAGGAAATCGAACTGGTGCAGGTGGATTCGGGCGAAAACCAGGCCAGCGCCTTTCAGGCAGCGCAGCGGCTGGCGATCGACGAAAACGTCGATGCCGCGATCGGGCTGCAATCCAGCGACCTGCGCCCCGCCGTGCGGCGCGGGCTGGGCGGGCTGGCCCCCTATATCTATACCCCCCATTACGAGGGCGGCTTTTGCGGCCCCGGCACCGCGCAGCTTGGCATCACCGATGCCGAGGTGCTGAACCCCAGCCTTGACTGGATGACCCGGCACCGCAAGGCGCGGCGGTTCTTCTTTGTCGGCAATGATTACATCTGGCCCCGCGTGGCGCATGGCACCACCGTGGATGCGGTGAAACAGGCGGGCGGGCAGTTCGTGGGCGACGCGCTGCTGCCCTTTGGCCAGCGCGATTACGACGAGGTGCTGGGCCGCATCCGCAAGGCGCGCGCCGATGTGGTGGTGATTGCCATGCTGGGCGAGGATTCGGTCTGTTTCAATCGCGCCTTCGCCGAGGCGGGACTAAGCGCCACGGTCGCCCGCCTGAACCTTGCCTTCGACGAAACGCAGCTGCTGGCGCTGGCCGATGGGGGCACGGAAAACCTGTTCGCCGCGCAGGCCTATTTCGACACCAGCCGGGGGCGGGGGCGCGATGCGCTGGTGGAACGTTATGATGCGTGTTTTTCCGGCCGTCGCCCCACGATGACAGCCAATTCGGTGCAATGTTACGATGCGATCTACCTGGTGGCCGCCATCGCGCGGCAGGTGGGCCGGGTCGATGGCTGCCGCATGGCGCATTTCCTGCGCCCGCGCCTGCACCGGGATCACGCCTATCGCATGATCGGGCGCAGCGATGCCGATGCCAACGTGCGCCTGGCCGAGGCGGACGGCGTGGATTTCGTGGTGCGGCGCGCCTTCGTGGCCTGACCCTTGGGGCTGCGGCAGTTGCGCGGGCGGATATTCCCCCGCCGGTATTAGCCTTTTCAAATGTTGTGGAATAGTTCAACCATGGGTGCTACATCCTTGTGAGTGTTCAGGTTGTTCGAGGAAAGCACCATGGCAGATCCGAAGTTTACCGAGCAGCTCGGCTATCTTATCGCCCGCGCGAACCGGCTGATCGAGGATGACCTTGCCCGGCGGCTTTCGGCCAATGGCATCGCCGTCGAACAGTATCGCGTGCTCAAGTCGCTGGAAGAAGAAGGGCCGCTGCCCATGGGCCGGCTGGCCGAACGGGTGCTGGTCGAACCGGCCACGCTGACCAAGATCATCGACCGTATGGTGCGCGAAACGCTTGTCTTCCGGGTGCCCGACGAAAAGGACCGGCGCAAGGTGCGCGTCGCGCTGTCCTCGGCGGGGGTGGCCATGTGCCGCCAGCTTGAGGAAATCGGCGACGATCACGAACGGCATATCTCGGACACGTTCGGCGCCGACGGTCTGGGCGACGTGCGGCGCATCCTGTCGGACCTTGGCGCCTGAGGCGGGTTACTGGCCCTGCGGGGCCAGCCCGGCGCGAATGTCGCGCGGCGTGGCATGGAAATGCCGCGAAAAGCTGCGCGAGAAATGCGACACGCTGCGAAACCCGGTGCGGTAGGCGACCTCGGAAATCGCCAGCCCGCCGCGCGCATCCCCGATCAGAAGCTCATAGGCGACCTGCAGGCGGCGGTTGCGGATAAACCCCGCAACGGTCTGGTTTCCATCCGAAAACAGCGCATACAGATAGCTGCGCGACACCCCCACGGCGCGGGCCACCGCGTCCGGGTCCAGCGCGGGGTCGGACAGGTGGGTTTCGATGTGATCGACGATGCGCTGGCGGGTGCGGCTGCGCCCGCTGCGCGACAGGGCGCCGTCGCAGTCTTCTTCGGCGCCGATCATCAGGGCGGCCAGCGCGGCGATCTCGGCGGCAAGCGCGTCGGGGCGGGGCGGGGGCGCGGCGCTGCGGAACACCTGCGCGGTGGCCGACAGCGTCCGCAGCACCAGCGCGGCCATCTGCGGATTGGGGCGGAACCGCCCGCCCACATGGGATTCCGCAGCGATCAGCCGGTCTTGCAGCGCCGGGGCGGGCAGGGCGGCGACCCATTGCGCCAGCCCGCCCGGCGCGCGCAGTTCATAGAACCGGTCCGAGCGCAGCAGCACATAGGCGCCCGGGCGTGTTTCCCCGGTCAGGCCGGCCTGGCAAAAGCGCAGCCGCGCATCCATCGGAAAGATCAGGTGATAGCCCGGCGCCGCCTCGCCCGGGTTGGTCAGGCGCGTCAGCCCCTGGCCCCGGCGCAGGATCTGCAAGGGGCCAAGCGTCACCTGAAGCGGGTCGGGGATGGCCAGCGAAGCGGGCTGAAGGGTCATGAGCAGGTCCGTTCGAAACGCGCCGCGCCAGCGCGAGAGTGGATGACATCGACGCCGCTGGCCGCAAGCGTCAGGGCCAGCGTGCCTTCGGGCGCGGCGTCGGTGATCAGCAGGTCGACATCGGCCCACCCGGCGATGCGGGCAAGCGCGGGCTGGTCGAACTTGGAATGGTCGGCAAGGATCGCGACGCGGCGCGCCTGCCGGATCATCCGGCGGCAGATCCCGGCGGCGTGATCGTCGATGTCATGGGCGCCAAGCGCGTCGACCCCCGACGCGCCCAGGATGGCCCAGTTGGCGCGGTAGCGGGTCAGCTCTTCGATGGCCTGAGGCCCCCAGACATAGCGTTCGCCCGCGTGCAACGGCCCCCCAAGCGCGAT
>CAXICP010000381.1:0-3734 GCA_964022595.1 uncultured Salipiger sp. | reverse complement strand
GCAAATGTTCGACCTCGTACATCCAGCGCAAGCTGGGTATCGGCTACAACAAGGCCGCGCGCCTGGTCGAGCAGATGGAAGACGAAAACGTCGTCTCGCCCGCCAACCACGTCGGCAAGCGCGAGATCCTGGTGCCGGAACAGGCCTGACCCGGACAACGCGCACCAAAAAGGCCCCTCCCCCGCCAAGGGGAGGGGCCTTTTTCATGCTTGAGCGGTCACAGGACCGATGCAGGCGTCACCGCGTTGCGCCCCAGCGCCTCGCCCACCGCGCGGTTGGTCAGTTGGCCGGCTTGCACGTTCAGCCCTTCGGCCAGGTGCGCATCGTCCTTGCAGGCCTGGCGCCAGCCTTTGTCCGCCAGCGCCAGCACGAAGGGCAGGGTGGCGTTGCCAAGGGCGATGGTCGAGGTGCGCGGCACCGCGCCGGGCATGTTGGCGACGCAGTAATGGCGGATGCCGTCCACGTCGTAGACCGGATCGTCATGGGTGGTGGCGCGGCTGGTTTCGAAGCACCCGCCCTGGTCGATGGCGACGTCGACCAGCACCGCGCCGGGCTTCATGTCTGCCAGCATGGCGCGGCTTACCAGCCTGGGTGCGGCGGCGCCGGGGATCAGCACGGTGCCGATGACCATGTCTGCCCCGGCAAGCAGTTCCGCCACCGCGCCGGTGGTGGAATAGCGGTTGCGGAACTGGCCCCCGAACGTGTCGTCAAGGTAGCGCAGCCGCGGCAGCGAACGGTCCAGCACCGTCACATCCGCGCCCATGCCCGCCGCGATCCGCGCCGCGTGGGTGCCGACCACGCCGCCGCCCAGCACCAGCACCGAGGCAGGGCCGACGCCGGGCACCCCGCCCATGAGCACGCCGCGCCCGCCGTTGGCCTTCTGCAACGCCCAGGCGCCCATCTGGGGGGCAAGGCGGCCCGCGACCTCGGACATGGGCGCCAGCAGCGGCAGGCCTCCGCGATCGTCGGTCACGGTTTCATAGGCGATGCAGGTCGCCCCCGAGGCCAGCAGATCGTCGGTCTGGGACGGGTCGGGCGCAAGGTGCAGGTAGGTGAACAGCACCTGGCCCGCGCGCAGCATCGCCCGTTCGACCGGCTGGGGGTCCTTGCCCTTGACGATCATCTCGGCGGCGTCAAAGACACCGGCCGCATCGGGCAGGATCCGCGCGCCTGCCGCCTGGTAGTCGGCATCGGAAAAGCCCGCGCCGTCGCCCGCGCCGGTTTCGATCAGCACCTCGTGCCCGTGCGAGGCAGCCTCGCGCGCGGCGTTCGGGGTCAACCCGACGCGGTATTCCTGCGGCTTGATCTCTTTGGGGCATCCTATCTTCATGGCAAATCCTCCTCTTTCACGATCATCCTGCGCGCCTTGGCTTGCAATTTCCGCGCGGATTTGATGCGTAGCGGCGGGGGCGCTTCGCAGACCCTTCGACAAAACCCCGCTTTGACGAAAGAAATCGCCATGGAGCTAGACGAGACCGACCGCCGCATCCTGCGGGTGCTGCAAAAACAGGGAAGGATCTCGAACGCGGACCTGTCCGAACAGGTGAACCTGTCGGCTTCGGCCTGTCACCGCCGCGTGCAGCGTCTGGAAAGCGACGGTTTCATTCGCGGCTACGTGGCGCTGCTGAATGCGCGCAAGATGGCGGTGCCGACGACGGTGTTCGTGGAAATCACCCTTAGCGCGCAGGCGGACGAGGTGCTGGACGCGTTTGAAAAGGCGGTGGCGCGCATCCCCGACGTGCTGGAATGCCACCTCATGGCGGGGACGGCGGATTATATCCTGAAGGTTGTCGCCGAAAATACCGACGATTTCGCGCGCATCCACCGCCAGCACCTGACCCGGCTGCCGGGGGTGGCGCAGATGCAGTCCAGTTTCGCGCTGCGCACCGTGTTCAAGACCACCGCCCTGCCGGTCTAGCCGGGCCGGGCTTGCGCCTTTCAAATGTCCGACATATGAATTGTCTGACATTTGGAGGGGCGCGTCATGTGGGACCATATCATCATCGGAGCGGGCAGCGCGGGCTGCGTTCTGGCCAAGCGCCTGACCGAGGCGGGCCGCCGCGTGCTGCTGCTTGAGGCGGGCGGGCGCGACACCTACCACTGGATCCACATCCCGATGGGGTATCTTTACTGCATCGACAACCCGCGCACCGACTGGTGCTACCGCACCGCGCCCGATCCGGGGCTGAACGGGCGCTCGCTGCTTTATCCGCGCGGCAAGGTGCTGGGCGGGTGCAGTTCGATCAACGGGATGCTTTACCTGCGCGGGCAGGCGGCGGATTACGATGGCTGGCGCCAGATGGGTCTGACCGGTTGGGGGTGGGATGACGTTCTGCCCTGGTTCCGCAAATCCGAGGATTTCGTCGAAGGCGAAAGCGATGCCCATGGCCAGGGCGGCGAATGGCGGGTCGAAAACCAGCGCCTGCACTGGCCCGTGCTTGACGACTGGATGGACGCGGCGGCGCAGGCGGGCATTCCCAAGGTGGCCGATTTCAACACCGGAGACAACGAAGGCGTGGGCTATTTCCGGGTGAACCAGCGCAACGGCTGGCGCATGAACACCGCCAAGGCGTTCCTGCGCACCACGCGCGCGAAGGGGCTGCGCGTGGAAACCCGCGCCCATGTGCTGGGGCTGATCTTCGAGGGGCGCAAGGTGGTGGGCGTGCGCTACGAACAGGGCGGCACCGTGCACGAGGCCCGCTGCGGCGGCGATGTCATCCTGTCGGCGGGGGCGGTGAATTCGCCGCAGATCCTGCAACTGTCGGGCATCGGCCCCGCGGCGTTGCTGCAGCGCCATGGGATCGAGGCAAGGCACGACGCCCCGGGGGTGGGTGAAAACCTGCAGGATCACCTGCAACTGCGCTGCTCGTGGCGGCTGACCGGGGCCAGGACGCTGAACCAGCTGGCCAATTCGATGATGGGCAAGATGGCCATCGGGCTGGAATACCTGGCACGGCGGTCGGGGCCGATGTCGATGGCGCCCTCGCAGCTGGGGGCCTTTGCCCGTTCGCGCGATGGGCTGGCCTCGGCCGATGTGGAATTCCACGTGCAGCCGCTGTCGCTGGATGCGTTCGGATCGCCCCTGCACAGCTACCCCGCCATCACCGCCAGCGTGTGCAACCTGCGGCCCGAAAGCCGGGGCAGCATCCGCATCGCATCCAGCGATCCGCGCGCCGCCCCCGTGATCGCCCCCAACTACCTGTCGACGCCCGGCGACCGGCGTGTCGCGGTGGACAGCATCAAGCTGTCGCGCCGGGTCATGGCGCAGGGGCCGATGGCCCGCTACGCCCCCGAGGAAATCAAGCCCGGCCCCGCCCATCAAAGCGATGAAGAGATCGCGCGTGCCGCCGCCGACGTGGGCACCACGATCTTTCACCCGGTGGGGACGGTGCGCATGGGCACCGATGACGAGGCGCCGCTGGACGGCGCCTGCCGCTTCAAGGGCATCGGCGGGCTGCGCGTGGTGGATGCCAGCGTGATGCCGCGCATCGTCAGTGGAAACACCAACGCGCCGACGATCATGATCGCCGAAAAGGCCGCCGACATGATCCTGCGCGGCTGATCGGCGCGGGCGTCAGTCCTGCCTGGGGGCGTCGTCGTACTGGCCCGACAGGATGCGCGCGGCGTTGCCTTCGGGGTCGTCATACTGGCGGGTGCGCAGGGTGATGATGAAGAACACCAGCCCCGCGCCGCCAAGGAAAAGCGAGATCGGGATGAGATACAGCAGGATGGTC
>CAXICP010000380.1:0-3735 GCA_964022595.1 uncultured Salipiger sp. | reverse complement strand
CGCCCCTGGGCACGGATGCCGTCGATCAGATCGCGGCAGTTGTCTTCCGTCAGCAGGGAATATTCGCGGTTGTGCCGGATCCACATGCGGCAGCGGGCCGGGTCGACCCAGCGCAGGGTCTTTTCCTCAAGCTCGCCCGAAAGCCGTTCGCTGATGGTGGTCGAGCGTTTGAGAAACCGCGCGCTGCCCGCGTCCTGATCGCCCTGGGGGCGGCGCGGCGCGGATGGTTCATCAAGGCCGCTAAGGACATCGTCGAAGATGGCGTCGTGCTTGCGGGTCATAGCAATCCCTCCTTGCGCAGTTGCGCGTGATGGCTGGGCCAGGTCTTGCGGATCAGGATCTCGGTCTCGCGTCCCACCGCATCCAGATAGGCGCGGCACCGCTTGTGGGTTTCGGTGCGGGTGGCGGCGCCGGTCAGTTCATAGACGGTGCTTAGGTTCGCCGTCGCGTTGTCGATTTCGGCGCTGTCCTTGAGCACCGCCTGCAGCATGTCCATCGGGAACACCGCGTCCATCATCCGCTTGATCGCCAGGTGCGCCGACTTGCCGTCGTTCATCTTGGTCGCAAGGATCTTGACGAAGGCATAGTCGCGCGGACCGCCCGCGCGGGCAAGTTCGTTCAGCGTCGCGCTGAGCATCTTGAGAAAATGCGCCGTCGAGCCGAAATCGATGTTGTTGGGCGGCGCCGGGATCACCAGCGCGTTGGCCGCGCGCAGCACCGACAGCGACAGCATCCCCAGCGCGGGCGGCGGGTCCAGCAGGATCACGTCGAACCGGTCCTTGATGGTTTCGATGCCCGCGCGCAGCCGGTCCAGCACGAAGGTCTGTTCGCGCGCCATGCGGGCGGCGAATTCGTATTCCGCATCATATAACCCAAGGTTGGCCGGGATCAGCGCGATGTTGGGCCAGTAGGTCGACCGCAGCGCATAGGACAGATCCGGCGGCCCGCCGTGGCGAAAGAACGGGTAAAGCGTGTCTTCTTCCTCGTCGACATCGATGTCCGGGTTCAGCCCGAAGATCGACGTGGTCGAGGCCTGGCTGTCGCAGTCGATGACGCAGACGCGGTAGCCCTTCAGCGCAAGATACTGCGCCAGGTGACAGACGGTGGTGGACTTGCCCACGCCGCCCTTGAAGTTCTGCACCGCCAGCACCGTGGCCGGATCGCCGGGCGCGCGGTGGGGCAGGGTGCCGAACACCGCCCGCATGCGGTTCACGTCCGCAAGGCTGTAGCCGGTGCGCCGCCCGGTCTGCGGGTCCTTTTCCGGCTCGGGCAGGCGGCCGTCGGCTTCTGCGTCGCGGATCAGCTTTTCGCTGCGCCCGACCATCTCGGCGGCGCGGCGCACGTTGAACTGCACATCAAGCGTCTTCTGGGTGCCGGGGGCATACAGGCGGTCGCGTAGCCGGTTGATGACGGTCGACGCTCGGTTGGCAAGGCGGTCAAGCTCGTCGAGGGTGACCGCGGGAAGGGCGGACTGCTCCATCGCATCCTCTTGTCTGAACGGCCTCGATGCATCCGAAGCCTGGGATCTTGTCGAATCATGGCGGCATGCTGGTGCCGGCTCAAGTGCGAATATTCGGCGGAGACGCGAAAAAAAGCGGAAATCACCGGGGGTGGGTGAAATGATCGGAAACGGGCGGCTCCGCCCCCGAGGTCCGATCTTTTCGCCTGTCTTTCAAGGCATATTTCCCGATTTGTAAGCCTTTCGCGTCGCGGGGGCGTGGGCGGGCGGCTCGGGCGGCGGTTTGCGGCGCTTTTCCATGTCTTGCCCTGCGGATCTGTTCTGGATTCTGGTGTTCTTGATTCAGGGCGGGCAGCGCATTGTTATCCAAGGGAAAATCTGGCGAAGCCTTACCTGTGGGGATGGTTTGGCTTACGCATGGGGGCCGCTGCGCATACGTCCTGGGGCGGCAAAACTTACAGATTGGGAAGGCCCCTATCCTTACGTTTCGGGTGGCCTTGGCGGGATGCGCAAACCCCTTGATTTGCTGGGTTATTTCGGGGAACGACGCGAATCGGGTGATGGGGGCCGCGCAGATAAACCTTACCTTTCGGGTGCTGGACGGCGCGTTGCTCCTCTGATAAATTACATCCAAAGACTACAAAAGTAAGCGCGGGCAGGTAACACAATGGCGCAGGCTCCTTCACCTTCCAGACCTTATCGCACGATCGAGGCGCGGCCCAATGCCGAAAGCCTCATCAAGCCCGGCGAGCTGGTCGACCTTGTCGAGGTCACGCCGCTGACCCTTGCCGACCGGCGCATCTATAACCAGCTGCTGGAAAACGCCTGGGATGCCATCGACAAGCCGGTAACCCATGTGATCGCCAAGTCCGACCTGCGCGGGTCGCACAATTCCAACGACCGGGTGGGCGAGACGATCGAACGTCTCATGTCGGCCATCGTCAAGGTGCGCGTTACCCGCGACGGCGAAGACGCCATCGAACGGGTGCAGCTGCTGGGCGGGAACATCGAAACCACCCGGCGCGACGGGTTGCTGGAATATGAAATCCCCCAGCGCCTGCGCCGCATCATCAAGGACAGCACCGTCTTTGCCCGGCTTCAGCGCGAGGTGATGTTCGCGCTTAGCTCGAAATACGCGCTGACCCTGTACGAGATGATCCAGAAGCGCGGCAACCTGCGCTATCGCAGTTCCGAGAAATTTTCCCTGGACGACCTGCGCGGCATCCTTGGGGTGTCGCGCGGCAAGCTGACATCGTGGTCCAACCTCAAGCTGCGCGCCATAGACCCGGCGGTGGCCGAGGTCAACGCCCTGTCCGATTACGTGGTCGAGGTGGCGCCCCTGAAAACCGGGCGCCGGGTCACCCATGTCGATCTGCGCTGGTGGCGCAAGGATGACAGCACCAGCGCCGAAGTCGAACGCGAACTCAGCTTTTCCAAGGTGGGCCGCAAGGCCCGGATGTCGGGCACCGACGAGCCGCTGACCGAACCCAAACCCCGCCCCGCCTGGCTTGAGGCGCGCGGCCCCGCGCTGCGCACCGAAACCTACGAAACCGCGCGGCTGCGCTATCCCGGCTATGATATCTACCACGTCGAAGGCGAATGGCGCGCCTGGGCCAAGGGCCGCGAAGAGGCGCGCGACCCCGACCGCGCCTTCCTTGCCTTCTTCCGGGGCTTTGCCGAAAAGACCCCACTGTGAGCGGGCTGCGCGACCGGGCGCGGCAGATGCTGCATTCGGTGCGCCTGCGGCTTCTGGTGCTGGCGTTGGTGCCGCTTATCATCCTGACGCCGCTGCTGCTGACCATCGGCATGGCGCGCTGGACGGAGGATTACGACGATCTGCTGATTTCCAACGTGGAAAGCGATCTGCGCATTGCGCAGCAATATCTCAACCGGCTGATGGAAAGCGCCGGCGCCGATGTCGCGGCCGAGGCACGCTCGGCCGATCTGTTGCAGACGCTGGCGGGGGATGCGCGCGCGCGCGATGCCTATCTTGCGCAGGCGCGCCACCGGCTGGGGCTGGATTTCCTGTATTACCTGCCGGGCAGCGCTGATGCGCCCACCTGGCCCGTGATCGAAAGCGCGCTGAACGGCACGGCGGATGCCCGGATCGATCTGTTCGACGCGGCCCAGCTGGATGCCCGCGCCCCCGGCCTTGCGGCCCGCGCCCGCATCGCGCCCGTTTCGGGCGATGCGAACGCGGATGCCGCGCTGGAAACCCTCGGCATGGTGCTGCACGCGGCGGCGCTGCGCGATGCGGGGGAGCCTGCCTTGCAAGC
>CAXICP010000379.1:0-3756 GCA_964022595.1 uncultured Salipiger sp. | reverse complement strand
GAGGGCGAGACATTGGTGATCGCGCACAGCAGGGTCGACGAGCCGCGCGTCGCGGGGTTTACCGACGTGCCGGTGTAGCCGTGGATGAACTCGGCCTCGACGAAGGTGTCGTATTCATAGGTGGCGTAGTTGTCGAAGTTGGTTTCGTTCGGCTCGTCCACCCAGTTGGTCGGATCGCCCACCTTGGCCGGGTCCATGGCGATGGGCTGCCCGCCCGCTGGAAAGACCGCCAGCGGGGCGGTGTTGAAATGGGAAATGGCAGCGGGGGCCAGCAGCGGGCCGACCACGTCCGAGCTGTCGTCGGAACTGCCGAGGCTGTCCACGTCGGTCTGCTGGATGATGACGCCGTTGATGCGGCTTTGCTCGACCGCGGTGCCCAGAGGGTTGGCGGGGGTGGCGCTGCCGTCCTGCACCAGGCGCAGCCGGTAGGTGACATAGCCGTTGTCGGTGGGCACCATGCGCGCCAGCAGCGAGCCGTCCAGAGAAACGTTGATGGCATCATTGACCGAGGTCAGTTGAAACACCGCGTCCACGGCGTTGCCGTTGATGTCGCTGGTGACATCGTCGAACACGAAGATGTCCGCCGTGGTCAGCGCGGCGCTGCTGCCGGGCCCGGCCAGCTGGGTGCGCGGCTGGGCAAAGACAGATTGCGGCGTGCAGGTCTGCGCGCCGGTGTCGCCCGAAAGCACGTTGGTGACGATGCTGGCGTTCTGCGGGCTTGATTGCAGGCGCGACACGAAGGGCGTGCCGATGGTGGCGATCCCGGCCACGGCGCTGCTGTCGATGGCCCCGCTTAGCACGTCTGTGGCGGACACGGTGTAGCTGGCGGTGCAGGTGACGGTGCCGCCGGGGGCCACGGGGGCGGTGATCGCGGGGCAGGTCACGGTGCCCAGCAGGCTGTCTTCGATCACCACGTCCTGCGAGGGGTTGAACGGCAGCTCTCCGGTGTTGGTGACGTTGTAGACAAAGGTGATGCTGTCGCCCTGCAGTGCGGTGGCCGGGGTGGTGTTGCGGGTCAGGGTGATGGTCTGGTTGGTGGTGAAGGACACATCGGCGAACATGCCGATGCCGCGCGGGCCGGGATCGTAGGGCGCGGTGAACGGGTTGTAGTAGCTGCGCACCTCGCCGATGCTTTCATCGTACCAGATTTCGATGCGCGAGGTGTTGTCGGGATAGGCCAGGCGGACGGTGCCCTGCGCATCGTTCGGCGACGTGGGCGACACCACGGGGCCGTCGATGAACAGGCACTGCGCCTCGTTCGCGGCCAGCAGGCCGGTATCGCCCGACCCCGGCCCCGGCCCGACCACCACCGTGGGCGTGGTGCCGACGGTGGAAATCGTCGGGTTGCCGTTGTCGCCGAAGGCCGTGACGAAATCGCAGCGATCGCCGCCGTTGTTGTTGTCGGATGCGTCGATGTCCAGCACGTCGACCAGCAGGCTGTCGACCGGAAAGGCCACGCCCCCCGAACTGGCCGAGACGGTCGCGGTGATGCGGTCATCGCCGCGCCGGCCCTGGTTGCGCGGCGCATCGCCCACGATGACCAGCGATTCCACGTTGCCGCCGAAGAAGGTGACATCATCGGGCGAAAAGATCGCGTTGCCCCCGGCGTCGGTGGCATAGGGGCGCAAGGGGCCGGTGATTTCGACCGTGGCGTCCACTTCGAAACCGTACTGGTCGCGCAGGGTCCTGACCAGGGGCCCCCCGTTTCCTGCCGGCCAGTCGAAGGTGCTCCAGTCGATGCTGAATTCGCCCGCCCGCGCCTCTGGCGCAAGGACGGGCGTCATGATCGCCATGGCAAGCGCCAGCCCGGCGCTGCGACGTCTGGGTGACAATGTATTCAATGAACCAACCTCGTTCTGACATATCCTGAACTGGGTTGCGTGACCGGCTGTGGTGACGCGAACGACCGCCCCCAAGGTGGCACGGGCGGACGCGCGGCGGACTGGTGAAGACAGGCAGGTGCGAAGCTCGGGGGGGTAGCGGGCTATGCGCCCGCATAGGCGGGGCGGCTATACGAAAGGTCAGCGCCTTGACCGCAATCGCCGCGACCCGTCCGCCTGGCGCCTGTCGGGGGGCCTCGCCGCCGGGCATGGTTCGGGGCAGGCACACCGCCGCGAAAAGAAAGGGCCCGCACATGCACAGCGACATCCAGGAAACCGTTGCTCCGCCGCCGATGATGGCCGGGCTTGTCTGCATGCTGGGCCTTGGGCTGCTGGCCTTTGCGCTGCTGGTCGCCACGGGAACGGGGGTGGGGCGCGCGTATCTCATGGCGTCGCTGCTGGGCTGCGCGGGGCTTTTCCTGCCCGCCGCGATGCTGTGCCTTGCGCGGCTGGGGCGGGGCCTGTCGCGCGCCTGACCCGGCGGGGCGGCGCCCATGCCCGCCATCGATTTTGCCAGCTTTGGAACATTGCGCCGCGCCATCGGTTCTTGGCGTACAAACCACGAAGGAGCAACACCATGGCAACCACTGTCGGGCAAGAAAACAGCGTCGAAAAGCTGATCGAAAACTGCATCCTGTTGGAACATGACGCCATCGCGGCCTATGACGCGGTGATCGAACGGCTGGAAACGCCGGACTACCGCGCGCAGGTCGAAAGCTTCAAGAAAGACCACCTGCAGCATCTCGAAGCGCTGCACGGCTTTGCTGCCGAACATGGCGTCAACGCGCCGACCGAAGGCGACATGAAGGAAATGCTGACCACCGGCAAGATCAAGCTGGCCAACCTTGGCGGCGACGGCGCCATTCTCAAGGCCATGAGCACCAATGAATCCGACACCGTGTCGGCCTATGCCCACGCGGTCGAAAACGCGGTGCTGCCCGCATCGATGCGGGGCATGGTCGAAAGCGCGCTGACGGATGAAAAGCGCCACAAGGAATGGATGGAAAGCACCGCCGCACGGGCGTGACCCTTTCCCTGACCTGTCCCGATTTCTGCAAGGGGGGCGGCCATCGCGGCCGCCCCTTTCACGTCTTGACCAGCCAGGCCAGCGCCTTGCGCAGCCGCGCCGTGCCGTCGCGCGCGAACCAGCGCCCATGGGCAAGGATCACGCGGTCGGGCTGCCAGTCGATCAGCGCCTGCGCGGCATCCGATGCCTTGGTCCGGTGCAGGCCAAGCGGCAGGCGCAGGTAGCGCGGCGTGCCGCCATCGGGCGCGCTTGTGCCGCTAAGCGCGGCATAGATGCGGGTGCGGGCGGGCATGCGCGTTGTTTCTAGGTTCGCGACAAGGTCGGTCAGGATCAGCGTCCGGCTTGACCGGTGCAGGAACGCCGCTTCCTGGAAACCGCCGCCGGACACCATGCGCTGGTCCAGGTCTGCGGCCCAGTCGGGCGGGGGCCGGTCGGCCAGCTCGCGGTCGATCCGCAGCCGCGACAGGCGCACCTGCGGGCGGCGGGCAAGGTTGGGCGCGGTCCACGTGATCGCACCGGGGCAATTGCGCTGCCACTGGGTCAGAAAGGTCCAGTGCCCCAGGTTCGGCGCAACAAGGTGGCGCACCGTCCCAAGCGGCTTCAGCCGGTCCAGCAGATCGGGCGAGAACGCGATCGGAGAATGCAGCCAAAGCGCGCCGTCCCCCAGCCGCACCACGGTCATGCGCACCGGAAGCGGGATGCCAAAGGCGGAAATCGGGCGGCCATCGACGATCCAGATGCCTTCGGCCACGGGCTTGGGCACGTCGAACGGCGGGTAGCCGTGCTGCGCGGCGCCCTTCACGACGGCCTCGAAGCGGCGCGCCGCCGCAGCAGCCAGCCGACAAGGAT
>CAXICP010000378.1:0-3759 GCA_964022595.1 uncultured Salipiger sp. | reverse complement strand
TGATCGACGCGCATGACGCCGACCCGGCCCGCATGAAGGATCTGCCGCCCCGCGCGGCCCGCGCCGGCGCGCAGATCCGGACCATCGACGCGCCGGGCGGACCGTACGACCTGGTGCTGTGCGATGCGCCCTGTTCCGGCTCTGGTTCCTGGCGCCGCGCCCCCGAAGGAAAATGGCGCCTGGCCGCCGACGGGCTGGCCCGCCTGCTGGAAACCCAGTCCGCGATCCTGCGCGACGCTGCCGCCTGCGTCGCCCCGGGCGGCGTGCTGGCCTATGCGACCTGCTCGGTGCTGAAACCCGAAAATGACGAACGCATCGCTGATGCCCTTGCGGCCTTGCCGGGCTGGACACTGACGCAGCGCCGCCAGTTCCTGCCATCCGACGGCGGCGACGGGTTCTTCCTTGCCTGCCTGCAAGCACCATCCTGACACGGCCCGGCGGGTCACGCGGGGGGGCAAATGCGCGGGAGTTTGCTCGTCACCCACGGTCAAGCAAGATATCCTGACATGGTTTACTTTTGGTTAATCCTTGCTGTGCGATGACAAGCGCAACTGACCGAGGAGAAAGGGGGCAAGATGTCGGAAGTCGTGACCACGATGCGACGTCGATCCCAGTGGACGCCGGACGTGCTGCGCAGCTGCGCGGTTCTTCTGGTGCTGGCGCTGTTCTCGGGCGGGGTGGCCGCGATGATGAGCGGAGCCGCCCTAAGGGTCGCCTTCCTGTCCGCCGCCTTTGCCTTTGGCACCATGGCCATGCTTTCGGGCGCGGGGTACCTGTTGCAACGCCGCAGGTCTGCCGCGGCCTTTGACACGCTCAAGCGGTTCGCCGCGGATGAACCCCTGCCGACGATCGCCACGGATTCCGCTTTTCGCGTGATCTATGCGAACACGGCGGCGGGCGACATCCTGCGCGCGGCCAAGGGCGAGTCCCTTCAGGATCTTCTTGCGCCCCGCATCGCGAATGCCGGAGCGCTGCTGAACCGGTTGAGCCTTCGCTCCGAAGCGTCTGGATTTGCGCGGGAATCGGCGGTTGCGGGCGACACTGGCGTGGCGCTTTCGCTGCGCCGGCTGGACCCGTCGCGCTGGCTGTGGCGGCTGGAAACCGCGCAGGCGCTGGATGACGCGGACGGCACGGACGAGCCTCCGGTGCTGACGCTGGGCCGCAGCGGCGCGGTGGTCGACATGAACGGGCGGGCCCGGTCGGTGCTGGGGCGCCGGATCAAGCGGCTGGACGAGGTGCTTGACGACCCGCCCCTGCAGGACGGGCAGGTCCACCATTTCATCACCCCCGACGGGCCCAAGGGCTACAGCATCCGCTGCGTCGACACCGGAACCGGGCAGCAGGACGTCATTCTTGACCCGCTCGACCCGGTGACCGTGGAAAACGGGCGCGCCGACGGGTTCGACGATCTTCCCGTGCCCCTGCTGCGCATCAGCCCCGATGGCACGATCCTGCGCGCCAACCCCGGCGCCTGCAAGCTGCTTGACACCGACCGCGCCGACGGGCGCAATATGTCCGAGTTCATGGAGGGGCTTGGCCGGTCCATCCGCGGCTGGATTTCCGAGGCGGCGGCGGGCCGGGGCCTTCACCGCTCCGAATTCCTGCGCCTGACCCGGTCGGACCGTGAAATCTTTGTCCAGGTGACGCTGACCCGGGTGCGTATCGAAGGCATGCCCGAACTGGTGGCGGTGCTGAACGATGCCACCGAGCTCAAGACGCTTGAGGCGCAATTCGTGCAAAGCCAGAAAATGCAGGCGATCGGCCAGCTGGCCGGCGGTGTCGCGCATGACTTCAACAACCTTCTGACAGCGATTTCAGGGCATTGCGACCTTCTGCTTCTGCGTCACGACCAGGGCGATCCCGATTACTGCGACCTGGTGCAGATCAACCAGAACGCCAACCGGGCGGCGGCGCTGGTGGGACAGCTTCTGGCGTTCTCGCGCAAGCAGACGCTGCGCCCCGAGGTGCTTGACCTGCGCGATACGCTGTCGGACCTGACGCATCTGCTGAACCGGCTTGTGGGCGAAAAGGTACAGCTGACGCTGGACTACGACCCGGTGTTGCCGTCGATCCGCGGCGACCGGCGCCAGCTTGAACAGGTGATGATGAACCTGGTGGTGAACGCGCGCGACGCCATGGCCGAGGGCGGCGAGATCCGCATCGAAACCGAAAGCCGCACCCTGATGGAACCGCTTCAGCGCGACCGCGCGGTGGTCGAGCCGGGGCAATATGCCGCCGTCAAGGTGACCGATCAGGGCACGGGCATTCCGCAGGACAAGCTGCAAAAGGTGTTCGAACCGTTCTACACCACCAAGCGCACGGGTGAGGGCACCGGGCTGGGGCTTTCGACGGTCTATGGCATCGTCAAGCAAACCGGCGGGTTCATCTTCGTGGACAGCGTGGTCGGCGAGGGCAGCAGCTTTACTCTTCTGTTCCCCGCGTTCGAGGCGCCCGCCACGGCGCAGTTGCCTGAAAAGGTCGTCGAAAAGCGCAAGATGCCCGCAACGGGCAGCGGCGTCGTGCTCCTGGTCGAAGACGAGGCACCCGTCAGGGCCTTTGCGGCGCGGGCGTTGCGCCTGCGCGGGTACACTGTGCTGGAGGCAGGCTGCGCGGAAGAAGCGCTTGATATTCTTGAAGATCCGCTGGTGAAGGTCGATCTGTTCGTGACCGACGTGGTGATGCCCGGCCTTGATGGGCCCACATGGGTGCGCCAGGCGCTGCTTGACCGCCCCGGAACGCGGGTCGTCTTTGTGTCCGGTTACGCCGAGGACGTGTTCGCCGAAGGTGACGATGACATCCCCAATTCGATCTTCCTGCCAAAGCCGTTTTCGCTCAACCAGTTGACGGAAACCGTGCACCAGCAGCTGAATTGACGCCAGCCCCGGCGATTTGCCTGCGGCGTAAGGGATTTCTTAACCCTCGACCCCAATGCTGGACCGTGAAAATTTGACTTGAAATGTTCACTGTTTGATCCCATGTTGGGCGGAACAAGTCGCGAACAAAGCAGCGATTGCCGCCCCAGCCCGGGTGTGGAATAAGGATCGAGATACATGGCAACGGCAGATCTTCTCAATATGGACAGCAAGCGCAACGCAGACCGAAAAAAGGCGCTGGATTCGGCGCTCGCGCAGATCGAGCGCCAGTTCGGCAAGGGCTCGATCATGAAGCTTGGGGGCGACAATGTCCTCAAGGATATCGAGTCGACCTCGACCGGCTCGCTGGGGCTGGACATCGCCCTTGGCATCGGCGGCCTTCCCAAGGGGCGCATTATCGAAATCTACGGCCCCGAAAGTTCGGGCAAGACCACGCTGACCCTGCATGTGGTGGCCGAGGAACAGAAAAAGGGCGGCGTCTGCGCGTTTGTCGATGCGGAACACGCGCTTGATCCGCAATATGCCCGCAAGCTTGGCGTCGATCTGGACGAGCTGCTGATCTCGCAGCCCGACACCGGGGAACAGGCGCTGGAAATCACCGACACGCTGGTGCGTTCGGGCGCTGTCAGCCTGGTGGTCGTGGACTCGGTTGCCGCGCTGACCCCCAAGAGCGAACTTGAAGGCGACATGGGCGATTCCAGCGTCGGCGTTCATGCAAGGCTGATGAGCCAGGCGATGCGCAAGCTGACCGGTTCGATCAGCCGGTCAAACTGCATGGTGATCTTCATCAACCAGATCAGGATGAAGATCGGCGTGATGTTCGGCTCGCCAGAAACCACGACCGGCGGCAACGCGCTGAAATTCTACAGCTCGGTTCGCCTGGATA
>CAXICP010000377.1:0-3763 GCA_964022595.1 uncultured Salipiger sp. | reverse complement strand
CATCGCGGCCTTTTCCTTTGTGCGCGTGTGCGCCTGCGACGCGCGCATTCGGGTTGCCGGTTTATTCCAGGTCCTGGCTTACCATCACGCGGTGGATTTCGCGCCGGACCAGCTTGCGCACATTGCGGGTGATGCGTTCGCCAAGGGCGCCCTGCAGTTCCTGGCGCACGATGTCCGACACCATCTCGCGCAGGGCTTCCTGTTCGATCAGCGCAAGGGCGCCCTGCCGGGTTTCAGCGCGTTCAAGCGCGAGCGGGGCATCCTCCTGCGCCTTGGGCGACACCGATCCGCGCCACGGCGGGCCACCGAGAACCAGCGCCTCGCTTGCGCGGCGCTGTTCGGTGGTGGCTGCGGGGTGATCGGTGGCGCCATCGTCGGACAAGGCTTCGGCGGCGGTGGCCTTGCGCGCTGAAAGCTCGGGGTGACCCGCGATCAGCGCCTCAAGCGCGGCGATCTTGTCGGCAAGGCTGGGTTCTTCGGTTTGTTCGGCCACCGGCGCGGCCGAGGGCGGCGGGGTGCTGGGCTGCGCGTCTTCGCTGGCAAGCATCCTGCCCATTTCCTCGGACACGAGGCGCCCGATGAACGACACCTCATCGCTGTCGCCCGCGTCTTCTTCGTTCGGGGCCGGTTCCGGCGCGGCGGCATCACCGCTGCGGAAGAACTGCGCATCGGCCACCTGTTCCGACTCGACACTTGGGGCGCGATCGACGAGCGGTTCGTCTTCGTCCACCTCGACCCGCTGCGCCGGCGTCAGCAACAGCCGATCCGGTTTCTCGCCCGCCGGGCGCTCGGGCGCCTTGGCGCGCGGCCTTGCGTCCTCGGACACCAGGCGGCGGATGGAGGACAGAACATCCTCGATTTCCAGGTTCGTCACGGGATCCGACATTCACGTACCACTCTTGCCTGCGCCAAGCGTACCCTGTGCCGGGCGATCAGACAACAGATGCTGCGAAAGCTACTTTTTACCCAAGGCACGCAGGACACGATCCAGATCATCCCCCTGCCGCGACCGGACCGGGGCGGATTCGACGGCGTTGTAATAGGCGGCGGGATCGTAGCGGGGCACGTCCAGCGCCAGCCTTTCAGCGGTCAGCTGCCCCACCGACGCCAGAACCGTGTAGGCGGCGATGGTTTCATCCACCTGGGCCGAAATCAGCGCGGCGCGCGCATCCAGCAGCGTCTGTTCGGCGTCCAGCACATCAAGCGTGGTGCGCGCGCCCAGCGTCGCCTCTTCGCGGATGCCGTCAAAAGCGACACGAGCGGCGCGAACTTGTTCACGCGCAGAACTTTGCGAGGCCTGCGCGATTCGCAATTGCGCATAGGCGCTGCCGACGCTTTGTTCGACCGAACGGCCGGCGGTGTACAGTTGGGCGCGGCTTGCGTCGCGATTGGCCATGGCCTGGCGCACGCCGGATGCGATCGCCCCGCCCTGGTAGATCGGCCCGGACATGCCAAGCGTCAGCGCTCCGCAGCGCGTCGCGCTGTCGGATTCCCATGTGTCGGTCAGCCCATAGCTGCCCTGAAGCGTGATCTGCGGGCTTTTCTGCGCCTCGGCGATGCGCACCGAAAGATCGCTCGCCGCAACCGCGTGCCGCAGCTGGATCACGTCGGGATGGGTGCGCAGCGCTAGCGTCTTGGCCTCGCCCACCGATCCCGGCATCCGGGGCAGCCCCGACGGCTGCACCAGCGCGCCGGGATAATGGCCGATGACCGCGTTGTAGACCTCGCGGTTCACCGCAAGCGTGCCCTCGGCGGCGGTCAGGTTGCTGCGCGCGGCGGCGGCCTGCGCTTCGGCGGCGGCAACGTCGGTGCGGGTCAGGTCGCCCACCTCGAACCGGTCGCGGGCCGCGCGCACTTCCTCGCCAAGCACGCGCACGTTGTTGCGGCTAAGCTCGACGGTTTCCTCGGCGCGCCGCACTTCCATAAAGGCCGAGACGGCGTTCAGCAGGACCTGCTGTTCGATGCCCACCAGCCCCGCCCGTGTCGCCAGCACCGATTCCTTTGCCGCCTCGCGCTGAAGCAGGCGCGCGCCCCCTTGGTACAGAACCTGCGTCGCCACGAGATTTAGGCTTGCGGTCGTTGCCGAGACGTTCTGCCAGGCGAATTCGCCGGTCAGAACGCTTTGCGAGTTGGATGACCCGTAGCTGCGGACAAGCTCGCTTTGCCAACCCAGCACCGGCCGCAGCGCGGCGACCGCCTGGGCGACATCCTCGTCCGCGGCGCGCAGAACCGCGCGGTTCTGGTCAAGCAGCCCGCTGGTGACATAGGCGCTGGACAGGGCGCTGGCGAGCGTCTCGGCGATTGCCTGCGCGGGCGCCATAGCGGCAAGGCAGACGCCCGCCATCATTCCGATAACCTTGCGCGTCATGCCACGCCTCCTGCTGCCTGCCCTGGTCTTTTGCGCCTTGCGTCAGAACGCAAACGTCGCCTTTTGTTCGAATCCCGGAAGAACCGGCGCGCTTGCGTTGAAGGCAAAGCGCCAGGTGATGACGCCGTCCGCCTTCCACCCGATGCGGACCGTGCCCAGCGCGCCTTCCATGAAGATGCAGGCGATGCGCCCCCCGTCCTTGAGCTGATCCGTAAGCCCATCCGGAAGAACCGCCACCCCGCCTTCGACCACGATGGCATCATAGGGGCCATGCGCCGCCGCGCCTTCGGCCAGCGGGCCGGTGTGCAGCAGCACGTTGTCGGCGTGTTCGCCCAGCAGCGACTGCGCTTCGTCGGCAAGGCTTTCGTCTTCCTCGACCGCCACGACCGCTTCGGCGATGCGCGCGATCACGGCCGAGGAATACCCCAGCCCCGCGCCCACATCGAGCACCAGATCGTCGCCATCGATGGCCAGCGCGTCCAGGATCTTGGCCAGCGTGCGGGGTTCCAGCACGACGCGATCCTGCGTCATGTGCAGGTTGCGCCCCGCATAGGCTGCCTCGGCCTCGGAATCGGGCACGAAAAGCTCGCGCGGGACGCGCAGCATGGCATCGATGATCGGGAACTTGGTGACATCCGAGGGCCGGACCTGCGTGTCCACCATCACCCTGCGGCGCGTTGCGAAGTCGGTCATCCGCTAAACTCTTCCGTTCAGTATTCGCTGAAATCGGTTGTGCCACAGATGATGCGACGTCGCAATCGCATAGGGCGCGGTCAGCACTCGCCGGTGTTTTCCGCGCGGGCGGGGTCGTCGGGCTTGCCGGCGCGCATGGAAGAGCCTGCCGCGCGCCCGGCAAGAAAGGCTTCGATCAATGTTCCAAGCCCGGCGGTGGCGGGCGGAACATAGGCGCGCCTGTGGCGCGACACCATGATGACCACCAACCCAAGCAGGACAAATCCCGCGCCAAGGCACAGCGCCGCCGTCAGCGCGTCATAAGCATCGGCAAGCGCGATCCAAAGCGCGACCGTCAGGAACGCGGCACCGATAGCCATGAAAAAACCGCCCAGCGCGCTGCCGATGGCGCGCCGGACGGTTTGGTGAATGCGCGCCTGTATCGCGTAGATCATCTGGCGCGTTACTTCCGGCCCAGATAACCGATAAGGAAGCCGACAGCCGCCGCGACGCCCACCGCCTGGAAGGGCGAGGTGCGGATGTGGCCGGCGGTTTCCGCCTCAAGCTCGGTCAGGCGGCGGCCCGCCATGTCGAGACGGACGGCAAGTTCCACCGGACCGTCGCCGGCCGGCGCAACATCGAAGGCGTAGCGCCAGGTCCCGTCCGCCAGCCGGTGCAGGGAGGAGGTTTTCACCTCGCCGCCGCCGATGTGGGTGATCGGCG
>CAXICP010000376.1:0-3819 GCA_964022595.1 uncultured Salipiger sp. | reverse complement strand
CCACGTAATCGCCGGTGTCGTATTCCACCGCCACGGGGGTCGCGTAGGGAAAGCTGGTGATGAAGTTCTGCCGGCGCAGCGCGATCGGGTCGGCGCCCAGCTCGCGCGCCGCCTTGTCCACCAGCCGTTCCAGCTGATACGTCGCTTCGGGGCGGCCCGCGCCGCGATAGGCATCCACCGGAACCGTGTTGGTGAACACCGCCTTGACGTTCACCTGCACCGCCGGGGTGCGATAATTCCCCGCCATCAGCGTGCCATGCAGCCAGGTCGGGATGGACGACGAAAAGGTCGACAGATAGGCACCCATGTTCGCCAGCGTGTCGGTGCGGATCGCGGTGAAGTTGTTGTCCGCATCCAGCGCAAGTTCGATCCTGGTTACGTGATCGCGTCCGTGCGCGTCGGACATGAACGCCTCGGACCGGGTCGAGGTCCACTTGACGGGGCGATTGATCTGCCGCGACGCGAAGGTGACAAAGGCTTCTTCGGCATAGTGAAAGATCTTGGTGCCAAAGCCCCCGCCCACGTCGGGCGCAACAACCCGCAGCTTGTGTTCAGGAATGCCCAGCACGAAGGCGCCCATCAGCAGGCGGATGACATGCGGGTTCTGGCTGGTGGTATAAAGCGTGGATTCATCGTTGGCGCGCGCGTAATCGCCCAGCGCCACGCGCGGCTCCATCGGGTTGGCGACCAACCGGTTGTTCACCAGTTCCAGCGTGGTGACATGGGCCGCGGCGGCAAAGGCCGCATCCACGGTTTCGGTGTCGGTGCCGAACTGCCAGTCATAGCACAGGTTGTCGGTAAGATCGTCGTGCACCAGCGGCGCGCCCGGTGCCAGCGCGGCCTTCATGTCGACCGCCGGGTCCAGTTCTTCGATCTCGGCAACGATGGCCTCGGCGGCGTCGCGCGCTTCCTGAAGCGTGTCGGCAACCACGGCGGCATAGGGGTCGCCCACGTGGCGTACCTTGCCGATGGCCAGCACCGGGTGGCCCGGTTCCTTCATCGGCTCGCCCGCCTTGTCGGTGATCAGCCAGCCGCAGGGCAGCCCGCCGACGCCTTCGAAATCCTTGCCGGTGAAAATGCGCACCACGCCGGGCATGGCCGCAGCCGCGCTGGTGTCGATGCTGACAATCCGGCCATGAGCCACGTCCGAGCGGACAAAGACGCAATAGGTCTGTCCGTAGACGTTGATATCGTCGGTGTATTGTCCGGCCCCCGTCAGGAAACGCACGTCCTCGCGGCGTTTCTGGCTGGCGCCGATGCCATGATCCTTCGGCATGGTGGTGTCTCCTCCCTATGGGCGGCCTGCGCCGCCAAGACGTTCCGGCGGCAGATCCCGCCCGAGAACCCGAACCGCGGCCTTCCTCCTGCCCCGGCTCTTGCGATCTGTGTCGGCTATGCGTCGGCGCCCGATGACGGGCGCGACCGCGTCATTCGGCGGCGATGCCGGACACGTCCTGCCCGCTGGCTGCCATGATCGCCTTGACGATGTTGTGATACCCCGTGCAGCGGCAGATGTTGCCTTCAAGGTAGTCGCGCACCTCGTGTTCGGTCGGGCTGGGGTTTTCTTCCAGCAGCTTGGCCGCCGTCATCACCATGCCCGGCGTGCAGAACCCGCACTGAAGCCCGTGATGGTCCTGGAACGCCTGCTGGATCACCGAAAGCGAGCCGTCCGCGTTCGCCATGCCTTCGATCGTGGTCACCTGCGCACCCGCAGCTTCGGCCGCGAACATGGTGCAGGCCTTGACCGCCTTGCCGTCCACATGGATCACGCAGGCGCCGCACTGGCTGGTGTCGCAGCCCACGTGGGTGCCGGTCAGGCGCAGCTCGTCGCGCAGGAATTCGGTCATCAGCGTGTTGCCGGGAACCTCCTTCGCGACCGCCTTGCCGTTCACCGTCATCGTTACCTTGGTCATTCAATCCTCCCTGGGTATCGCTGTAATTCGTCTGGGTCCGCCGCCGGCCGATGGGCCGCGCGGGTCAGGACACCATCCGCTTGAACCAGCCCTTCTTCTTGCCGTCGACGGCGGCCTCTTCGGCCTCGCCTTCTTCCTTGGGGCCTTCGACGGCCTCTTGCAGGTTGGTGAAGAACTGGTCGGCCATCTTCTTGGCGAAACCGTCGATGATGCGGCTGCCCAGCTGCGCCAGCTTGCCGCCCACCTTGGCGTCGACCTCGTAATGCAGGCCGGTCACGCCGTCGCCCTTGTCGGTCAGCGTCACGTCGGCGCCGCCCTTGGCAAAGCCCGCCGCGCCGCCCTTGCCCTCACCCGTCAGGGTCAGGCTTTCGGGTTCGTTGCGGTTCGACAGCACCACGGTGCCCTTGAAGGTGGCCTTCACCGGGCCGACCTTCTGCACCACGGTCGCCTCGAACCCGTCTTCGGGCGAGCCGGTCATCTCGGTGCAGCCGGGCACGCAGGCTTTGAGCACCTCGGGGTCGAGGATCGCGGCCCAGACCACGTCCCGAGGGGCCTTGATCTCGCGCGTGTCGCTCATGTGCATTGGGTGGGTCCTCCCTGCCTTGTTCCGGCCAGCCTACACGCCTCGCCAGAGGCGCATATTAGACCTATGGATCATCTCGCCCCGAGATTGGCCCAGACCGGGGCGCCTGCCAACCGAATTTGCGCGCGCGGTCAGGAATTTCCGCCCCCCGCATAGACATGAAGGGCGGGAAGATCGGTAATCGGCGCGCCAATCAGGCGCATCGCCGCCAACGAGATCCGGCTGCCGCCCCCGTCGATGGGAATCAGATCGACCCGGGCGGATTTGCCCGTGCCCGGATAAACCACCCGCCCGGACGTGGGCGCGGACACCAGCGGCGTTTCCAGCCAGAAGCCGGCCCGCGCCGGATCGCCAAGCGATGCCACGGCGCTGCCAAGGCTGCGTTCGCCTGACACTGCCGGCGCGGACGCCTCGGCCCGTTCGGCGGCGCTTGTGGTGTCGAACTGATCGGGCGTGCGCGCGTTGGCGGCGGGCGCGATGGTCGCGGTCTCGACCTCGGGCGCGGGCGGGATCGCCCCCCCGGGCGGGGTTTCTTGCTGCTGGCCAAAAGGCAGTTGCGAACAGGCGCCGAGCGCCAGAAGCGGAACGAGAAGATATGCTTTCATGCGCTCAGCCTAGGCCCATCGCAGCGGGCTGGCAATCGGCGCCGCGCCGCCCCTTTGACCGGGCGCTTGACCGGGGCGCTTGCCCCGATGGCGCCGCGGCCCTAAATGTGGTGCATGGAAAAGCTCATCGACCCCTTCGCGCGCCCGATCTCTTATCTTCGGGTTTCGGTCACCGACCGCTGTGATTTTCGCTGTGTCTACTGCATGTCCGAAAACATGAGCTTCCTTCCCAAGAAGGAACTGCTCACGCTTGAGGAACTGGACCGGCTGTGCAGCAGCTTCGTGCGCATGGGCGTCGAAAAGTTGCGCATCACCGGCGGAGAGCCGCTGGTGCGCCGCGATATCCTGACCTTCTTCCGCGCCATGACCCGGCATCTGGACAGCGGCGCGCTGAAGGAACTGACGCTGACCACGAACGGATCGCAACTGGAACGATTCGCCCAGCCCCTGTTCGATGCGGGGGTGCGGCGCGTGAACATCTCGGCCGATACGCTGGATGCAGACAAGTTCGCGCAGATCACCCGCTGGGGCCGCCTGCCCCAGGTGCTGCGCGGCATCGACGCGGCGCAGAATGCCGGCATGCGGGTCAAGCTGAACGCCGTCGCGCTCAAGGGCTTCAACGAGGACGAGCTGCTCAGCATGACCGAATGGTGCGCGGCCCGCGACATGGATCTGACCTGGATCGAGGTCATGCCCATGGGCGACATCGGCAACGAGG
>CAXICP010000375.1:0-3841 GCA_964022595.1 uncultured Salipiger sp. | reverse complement strand
CCAGCGCCAGCAGCAGGAACACCGACGGGAACGACAGGAAGGCATCGACGATGCGCATCAGCACGGCGGCCACCTTGCCTCCGTAATAGCCCGACAGCACGCCGATGACCGACCCGATCCCGGTGGATATCAGCATCGCCGCAAAGCCTACCGTCATCGACACCTGCCCGGCGTGGAACAGGCGGGCGGCGATGTCGCGCCCCAGCGGGGCGGGGCCGAAGATATGCGCCCCCGTGCCGGGCGGGGCGAAGCGGGCACGCAGGTCGATGAACAGCTCGTCATAGGGCAGCAGGTAGGGGCCGATGAAACAGGCAAGCGCCAGCGTCACGATCATGATCAGGCCCAGCATCGCCAGGCGGTGCTTGATAAACCGGCGCACGGCGCGGGAACGGATCAGCGGGGCGCGGCGGGCGGGGGCGTCGGTAAGAAGGGTCATGGGGGATCCTCAGGAAAGGCGGACGCGCGGGTCGACGACGGCGACGATCAGGTCGGCGGCAAGGTTGCCGATCAGCACAAGCATGGCCGAGGCCATCAGCAGCCCCATCACCACCGGGTAATCGGAATACCCAAGGCTATCGAGAAACAGCCGCCCCATGCCGGGCCAGGTGAACACGGTTTCGGTCACCAGCGCGCCGCCCAGCACCACGGGCAGTTGCAGCCCGGCCAGCGTGATCATCGGCACCAGCGAATTGCCCACGATATGTTTCAGCAGGATGCGCCGGTTGGGCAGGCCCTTGGCCCGCGCGGTGCGCACGAAGTCCTGGTTGATGACGTTCAGCGTGGCGGTGCGCATGTAGCGCGACCAGACCGCCACATCGACCAGCGCCAGCACCAGCGCGGGCATGATCAGGTGGATGGCATAATCGCCGAAGGACCCGTCGCCCACGGTGTACATGTTGCCCGCCGGCAGCCAGCCCAGTTCCAGCGCAAAGATGTAGATGGCGATCAGCCCGAACCAGAAGGTCGGGATCGACAGCGCCACCATCGCCAGCACCGTCGCCGCGTAGTCGAACACCGACCCGCGGCGCACCGCCGAATAGATGCCCACCGACGTGCCCACCGTGACGGCGATCACCGTGGCAGTGCCCATCAGCAGCAGCGTGGCGAACAGGTGATCCAGAATGATGTGCAGCACCGGCTGCTGGTCGCGATAACTGGTGCCCCAGTCGCCCGTGACAAGGCTGCCCAGCCAGTCGAAATACTGCACGATGATGGGGCGGTTCAGGCCCATCTGTTCGGCGACCCTGTCCATCTGTTCCTGGGTCATGCCCGGACTGAGCGCGAATTGCGACAGCGGCCCGCCCGGCGCCAGGCTGAGAACGAAGAAACCAAACAGCGAGACGATGAACAAAAGCACGAGGCTTGGGCCGAGGCGGCCGAACAGGTAGCGCAGACTGGGGGGGGCCTTTCAGAACCAGGGGCGGGGGGCAAAGCGGGTCAGGCCCCGGCGCGGCCACCGGGGAAGGGCCGCGCCGGGAAACGGCCGCGCCCGGCCAAGGGATGAGACCGGGCGCGGACCGGATCAGGTCAGGATGTCCACTTCCATGCGCGGACGTTCCAGGTGCCGATGCGGTTGTTGACGTTCTGCAGCGGACCTTCGATGCCTTCCTTCCAGCCGCGGATCACCGCGTATTGGTAAAGCGGCAGGAAGGGCAGATCGTCGCGCATGATCTTCTGCTGTTCCATGTACAGCGCCTTGCGGTCTTCGGGCACGAAGATGTTGGCGGCCTTGGACAGGATCTCGTCCACCCGTTCGTTCTTGTAGGCCATGGTGTTCTGGCCCGACCCGCCGCGCGCGGGGCTGTTGGTGGACATGAAGTAGTTCGAGGTGTCCGGATCGGCGCCGGCCAGCGTGTTCAGCCCCACCACCACGGAATCGAATTCCGTGTTCATCCAGTAATCGCCCCACATCACCGCCGGGGGGAAGTTCTTGATTTCCATCTCGACGCCGATCTCGGCAAAGGTCTGCTGGACGAACTGCTGAAGCTGTTCGCGCAGGTGGTTCCCGGCCGTGGTCGAGTTGGTGAAGGCCAGCCGCACGCCATCCTTTTCGCGGATGCCGTCATCGCCCCGGGCCCAGCCGGCTTCGTCCAGCAGCGCGTTGGCCTTTTCGATGCTGAATTCATGCTTGGGCAGGTCGGGGTTATAATAGAACGACTGCTGCGGCATGTAGGTTTCGGTGGGGGTGGGCACGCCGTAGTAAAGCGCGTCGATGATCGATGCCTTGTCCACCGCCATGTACAGCGCCTGGCGCACCGCCGGGTCGGCGAATTGCGGGCGCATGTTGTTGAAGCCGATGGATTCAAAGCTGGACCGGCCCATGATCTCGACGGTCTTGCCTTCCAGCGTCTCGGCCTCGGCCAGGTGGTCGGGGGTGATGTACTGCAGCCCGATCACGTCCACGTCGCCGGATTTGAACTGCGTGTACATGACGTTGAGGTCGGGGATGTACTTGACGATCAGCGTCTGCAGGTAGGGGCCATCGCCGTGGTAGTCGGTGTTCGCCTCCAGTTCGATGTGATCGCCCGCCATGCGCTGTTTCCACTTGAACGCGCCGGTGCCGATGGGGGCGTTGTTGAAGGGGGCGGTGTTGGGGTCCTCGACGCCTTCGAAGGCATGGGCGGGGATGATGAAGGTCGACGCCAGGATCGCCGCCATCGGGGCAAAGGGTTCGGACATTTCCCATGTGATTTCGGTCGGGGACACCACGGTGATGTTCTTCATCAGCTCGTAGCCGGTGGACCGGAAGCTGCGGAAATCGGGGTTCATCGTCAGTTCCAGCGTGAACTTGACGTCCTCGGCGGTGAAGGGCGTGCCGTCATGCCAGGTGACCCCGTCCTTGAGCGTGACCTTCCAGGACAGCCCGTCCTCGGAGATGCCGCCGTTTTCGACCGTGGGGACCTCGGCGGCGAGCAGCGGGAAGAATTCGCCGTTCTCGTCGAAGTCGAACAGCGGATCGAAAATGGCGTAATAGACGCCTTCATCCACTTCGATATGCGGCATCAAGGGGTTGAAGACGGTCGGTTCCTGGCTGAAGGACAGCACGATCTGCCCGTCGGGCGCGGCATTGGCGGCAAACGCCTTGCCGGCGCCGATCATGCCGGGCGCCATGACGCCCGCCGCGCCGAAAAGTTGCAGCGCGTGGCGCCGTGTCAGACCCTTGTTGGGGATGTCGTCGGTCATGTTGCTATTCCCTGTCGGTTGGGGTGGGGCGGACGCCCGAATTGGCCGGGTTCTGTTCCGCGGGATGACCCGGCCCCGAAAAGGGCCGGGGAAAGGTCAGAAGCCGCTGATGATCTCGATCTTCGAGCCATCGGAAAAGCGGCTGAAACGGAAGGGCGCCGGGTCGACCACGGGGGGCCTTGCGGTCACGAGGTCGGCGGCCAGCCGGCCCGCCGCCGGGCCGATGCCGAAGCCGTGCCCCGAAAAGCCGGTGGCGATGAAAAAGCCCGGCGTGCTGTCGACCCCCGAGATCACCGGCGCCGCGGCGGGGGCCGCGGCGCTGGCCCCGGCCCAGAGCCGGGCGATTTCGGCCTTTTCGAACACCGGGAAGGCGCGGCGCAGGTTGGCCAGCGCCTTGTCCTGAAGCTTGAAGGCCGGTTTGGGGTCCAGCACGCGGCAGTATTCGAACGGCGATGCCTCATCCAGCGACCAGCGGTTGGGGATGCGCGCCTCGTCGTAGAACCGCCCGCCGAAGCGCAGCATCAGCGATTTCCATTCGGCGCCAAGCGCGGGCAGGAAATCCTTCATGTAGCGGAAGCTGTCGGGCACGATGTCCACGACGTTGCGAAAGCCGTCGGCGATGGTATAGCCGCCGTCCTGCCGCTTGCGGATGGAAAAG
>CAXICP010000374.1:0-3853 GCA_964022595.1 uncultured Salipiger sp. | reverse complement strand
CCGGCAGGCCCATGGCCTCGGCGGGGTCAAGCAGGCCCAGCACGCCCACCGTCGCGTTGATCGCGAAGCGCGCCGAGTTGCGCGTGGCGCGCCCCAGCCGCAGTTGCAGCACCTGGTTGGCGACCGTCTGCGGCAGGGACAGGGTGTCGGCCATGTTCTCGATCCCGGCGCGCAGGGCGAAGGGCACGGAATCGCCCGCGCCGCCGGCCCCGGAAAGCGCACGGTCGACTCGCTTGTTGAAGGCATGGACGCGCCGGTTCGCGCCTTCTTGCGGGTCGTAGATGCCATCCGGCGCCTCGCCCGGGCCGGGGACCGCGCAGCTGGCGAGCAGCCCCAGCAGGGTGAAACCGGCAATCGCGCGGCGCAAAATGGGCATTTCGATTTCTTTCCCGATTTGATGCTGGAACAGATGAAGCCGGACGATGTAAGCTCTGCATACTTGCAGAACCGTGAAAGGCCAAGCATGGCCGGGCGCCTTCCGGGGCTGCGGGATGGTTTGACGACAGGCTATGTGTTAACTGATTTTTCGCTTCTGGGTGACAGGGTCGCCGCAGCGCGGAAGGGGTCTTCGATGGCGAAAATGCAACGCTCGAAAGACAGCGGTCGCGACGAACTTGCGGCCGCGCGCCGGCAGGGCAGGCTTTATTACTGGATCGTCGGCGTTTTCAGCTTTCTGGTGAACGCGCTGATGCTGACCGGGCCGCTGTACATGCTGCAAATCTACGACCGCGTGCTGGGCTCGCGGTCCGAGGCGACGCTGCTGGCGCTGTCGGTGCTGGTGCTGTTCCTTTACGGCATGATGGGCATTCTGGACTACGCGCGCGGGCGGATCATGGCGCGCGTGGCGGCGCGGTTCCAGTCGGCGCTGGACCTGCGGGTGTTCGACGCGGTGATGCGCCGCGCGGCGGTCAAGCCCGACGAGCTGTCCGCAACCGGGCTCAAGGATCTGGAATCGGTGCAGCGGCTGATGTCCTCGCCGGTGCTGATGGCGTTTTTCGACATTCCCTGGACCCCGTTCTTCATCGCGGCGATCTTCGTCTTTCACCCGGCGCTTGGCCTGCTTGCCATCGGCGGCGGGCTGGTGCTGGTGGCCGTGACGGTGATGAACCAGCTGCTCAGCCGCAACCCGACGCTGAAATCGAACCAGGCGATGATGCGGGCCGAACAGGGGTCGGAACAGATCCGCAACGAAGCCGAGATGGTGCAGTCGCTTGGCATGCGCGCGGCGGCCTTCACGCGGTGGAACAAGGCGCGTTCGGCGGCGCTGAGCGGGCAGATCGGGACGACCGACATCGTCGGCACCTTCACCGTCGCCACCAAGACATTCCGCCTGTTCCTGCAATCGGCGATGCTGGGGCTTGGCGCCTATCTTGTGCTGAACGGCGAACTGACGCCGGGGGCGATGATCGCCGGGTCGATCCTGATGGGCCGCGCGCTGGCGCCGGTGGAACTGGCGATCGGACAATGGCCGATGGTGACGCGGGCGCGCAAGGGGTGGGACAACCTGGTGCAGTTGCTGACGGAAATGCCCCCCGAAGACGCGCGGCTGCCGCTGCCCAAGCCGTCTGCCGCGCTGGATGTGACGCAGGTGACCGTGGTGCCGCCGGGCGATCACCAGGCGGCGCTGCGACTGGTCAGCTTCACGCTGGACCCGGGGCATGCGCTGGGGGTGATCGGCCCTTCGGGCGCCGGGAAATCCACGCTGGCGCGCGCGATCACCGGTGTCTGGCGGCCGGCGGGCGGCAAGATCCGGCTCGACGGGGCGTCGCTGGAACAATACGGGCAGGACCTTGGCCAGCACATCGGCTACCTGCCGCAGCGCGTGACGCTGTTCGACGGCACCATCGCCGAAAACATCGCCCGCCTGTCCGAAAACCCCGACCCCGAGGCGATCGTCGCCGCGGCGCGCAAGGCCGATGCGCATGACATGATCCTCAAGCTTCCCGATGGCTACGACACCCGCGTGTCCGCCGCGGGCGGGCGGCTTTCGGGCGGGCAGATGCAGCGCATCGGCCTTGCGCGGGCGATGTATGGCGACCCGGTGCTGATGGTCCTGGACGAGCCCAATTCCAACCTCGACAACGAGGGCTCCGAGGCGGTGAACCGCGCCATCCGCACCATGAAGGAAGAAGGCAAGTCGGTGATCATCATGGCGCACCGGCCCGCCGCGATCCGGGAATGCGACATGCTGCTGATGCTGGAACACGGCGCCCGCGCCGCCTTTGGCCCCAAAGAGGACGTGCTGCGGTCCATGGTCAAGAACCACGACCAGATCTCGCGCAGCGCCGGAAACGGAGGCGTGCGATGAAAGACGACGGGTTTTCCACGCGGGTGCCGATGACCCTTGGGATCTGTGCCTTCCTGTTGCTGGTGGTGGGGTTCGGAACCTGGGCCGCGACCACGCAGATTTCCGGCGCGATCATCGCGGGCGGCCAGATCCAGGTCGAACGCAACCGCCAGATCGTCCAGCATCCCGATGGCGGCGTGGTGTCCGACATCCTGGTGGACGAGGGCGATCAGGTCGGCGTGGGCGATGTGCTTGTGCGGCTTGACCCGACCCTGCGGCAATCGGAGCTGACCATCGTCGAAGGCCAGTATTTCGAACTTCTCGCCCGCCGCGCGCGGCTCGTGGCGGAACGTGACGGGCTGGACGAACTTACCTTTTCCGAGGAACTGCTGCAGCGGGCCGAGAAAGACGAAGAGGTCGCCGAACTGGTCGAAGGCCAGCGCAACCTGTTCTTTGCCCGCGCCGAATCGCTGGCGCGCCAGACCGAACAGCTGGCCAAGCGCAGCGACCAGATCCGCAGCCAGATCGAAGGCATCGAAGCGCAGATCACCGCCATGGGCGACCAGCTGGGGCTGATCGAAAAGGAACTGGTGGACCAGCAATCGCTGCTGGACCGGGGCCTTGCGCAGGCCAGCCGCGTGCTGAACCTTCAGCGCGAGGCGGCGCGCCTGGCCGGGCAACAGGGCGACCTTGTGGCGCAGAAGGCCCGCGCCGAGGGGCAGATCACCGAAACCGAAATCCAGATCCTCAGCCTTGAAACCACGCGCCGCGAAGAGGCGATCACCACGCTGCGCGACATGCAGTACCGGTCGCGCGAGCTGGCCGAACAGCGCCTGTCGCTGCTGGAACAGCTCAAGCGGATGGAAATCACCGCCCCCGTTGCGGGCGTTGTCTACGGGCTGGCGGTGCATACCCCGCGTTCGGTGATACAGGCGGCCGAACCGGTGCTTTACATCGTGCCGCAGGACCGCCCGCTGGTGATCCAGGCCAATGTCGATCCGATCCACGTCGACGAAATCCATGTGGGGCAAGAGGTCATGCTGCGCTTTTCCGCGCTTGACCAGCGCACCACGCCCGAACTGTTCGGCCGGGTGACGCAGATCTCGGCGGATTCCTTTACCGACGAGGCGACGCAGGCCAGCTATTACCGCGCCGAAATCGTCATGTCCGAGGGCGAGGTGGACAAGCTGGCCGAGGGGGTCTCGCTGATCCCCGGGATGCCGGTCGAGGCGTTCCTGCGCACCGCCGACCGAACGCCGCTGGCCTATCTGGTCAAGCCCTTCACCGACTATTTCAACAAGGCCCTGCGCGAAAGCTGAACACTCGGGATCGGGTGTTCCCATCACGGCGCAACGGGGGTAGCGTCGCGTCGAAATGCAACACAGGACGATCAAGATGACCGATATCGATGCGCGCCTGGCCGAACTTGGCCTGACCCTTCCCGACGCGCCGGCCCCCGCGGCGAACTACGTGCCCTTCGTGATCAGCGGCAACACGGTCTATGTCTCGGGGCAGATCAGCCAGGGGCCGGGCGGGCTTGTGCTTGGCAAGCTGGGCGACGGCATG
>CAXICP010000373.1:0-3866 GCA_964022595.1 uncultured Salipiger sp. | reverse complement strand
TCGGGCACCACCAGCCAGCCGACCCGCCAGCCGGTCATGCAGTAATACTTGGAAAAGGAATTGATGACGCAGACATCGTCGGACAGTTCAAGCGCGCTGACGGACCGGGTCTGATGTTCGATCCCGTGATAGATCTCATCGGACAGGAAGGCCGCGCCGCGCCCCTGGCAGGTGTCGATCAGCGCCCCCAGCGCCTCGCGGCCCAGCATCGTGCCGGTGGGGTTGGCGGGCGACGCCATCAGCAGCCCCTGGAAATCCACCCCTTCAAGATCCTGCGGCACCAGCTGGTAGCCGTTGGACTCGGACGCTTCGATTTCGGTGGGCACAAGGTCCAGCGCCTTGAGGATCTGCCGATAGGATGGATAGCCCGGCCGCCCCAGCGCCACCCGTTCGCCCGCGTCGAACAGCGCGGTAAAGGCCAGCACGAAACCGCCCGAAGACCCGGGGGTCACCACCACCCGCGCCGGGTCCAGATCGATGCCGTGGAGTTCGCCGTAATGGCGCGCGATCCGCGCGCGCAGATCGGGCAGCCCCAGCGCCACCGTGTACCCCAGCGCATCGCTCTGCATCCGGCGCGACAGCGCATCAAGCGCCTCGCGCGGGGCGCCTGCCGACGGCTGGCCGACTTCCATGTGGATGATGCGGCGCCCCTCGGCCTCGGCCCGGCGGGCGGATTCCATGACATCCATCACGATGAAGGGATCGACAGCCCCCCTGCTTGAGTTTCGCATCTCGCTCTCCCATGCTGGCGCGCGACATCGCATAGGGGTGTTGCGCGCGGGGGTCAATCTTCGCAAGGGCGCAGACCGAAGAACGCACCCGCCCGAACCGGCCCGGCGCATAGACAATCATTGCCGCGCGCCCCGCCGGCCCATAGAAGACACCGACAACCCGAGGGAGACCCCATGTTCCGCCACCCCATCCGCACCGCGTCCGCGCTTGCCCTGCTGTCCTGCCTGGGGCTGCCCGCCGCCGCGCAAAGCTTCGATCCGGGCGCCATGAGCCCCGAACAGCGCGAGGCCTTCGGCGCCGAGGTGCGCGCCTACCTCATGGAAAACCCCGAGGTCATCATGGAAGCCGTCAGCCAGCTGGAAAGCCGCCAGGCCCAGCAGCAGGCCATGGCCGACGAAGAGCTTGTGGCGCAGAATGCCGATGCGCTGTTTCGCGACGGCTATTCCTTCGTGGGGGGCAACCCGGATGGCGACATCACCATCGTCGAATTCTCGGATTACCGCTGCGGATACTGCCGCAAGGCCTTTCCCGAGGTCGAAGAGCTGATCGCATCCGACGGCAACATCCGCTTCATCCTCAAGGAATTTCCGATCCTGGGCGAGGCGTCGCTGACCTCGTCGCGCTTTGCCATCGCCACGATGATGGAAGCCGGCCCCGAGGCATACAAATCCGTGCATGACGCGCTGATGACGCTTGACCGCGACCCGTCCGAGCCGGTGCTGCGGCGCCTGTCGGAAACGCTTGGGCTTGACGCGGATGCGATCCTTGCGCGGATGTCGGACGAAGAGGTGACGCGCCGGATCAACGAAACCCGCGCGCTGGCCCAGACGATGCAGAGCAACGGCACGCCCAGCTTCGTCTTCGGCGACCAGATGCTGCGCGGCTACGTGCCGCTGGACGCGATGCAGCAGATCGTTCAGGACATGCGCAGCGACAGCTGACGGCGCGCGCGCCTAGCTGGCCTTGTGCAGGGCAGCGGGCGCGGCGCTGCAGGCGGGCATCGCGGGAAGGTCGAACCAGATCCGCGTGCCCCGCCCGCCGGGGCGCTTTTCAAGGCGCAGCTCGCCGGCGGATTGCTCGACAAAGCCGCGCACCATCGGCAGGCCCAGCCCCGACCCCTGCCCGCGCGGCTTGGTGGTGAAATAGGGTTCGAACACCGTGGCGCGCAGATGATCGGGGATGCCCACGCCTTCGTCGGTCACGCTGAAGCGCACCGCCTGCGCGGGGGCGTCGGGGCTTGGGCCGACCTTCAGGCGCAGGCGCCCGCCCTCGGGCATGGCATCGCGCGCGTTGGTGATCAGCTCCAGGATCGCCGCCTGCAGGTTGGTCGGGTCCGCGAAGACCGCGGGCAGATCCGGCGCCACGCTGATGTCCAGCCGGTGCCCCGGCCCCAGCAGCCGGCTTGCCAGCGACGGGATCGGCTTGACGATTTCGGCGGGGCTTTCCGACACAGGCACCAACCGGGCGTTCCGCGACAGGGCCAGCAGGCGCGAGGTCAGCTCGGCGCCGCGCCGGGCTGCGCGCTCGGCTTCGTCCATCAGCTCGGCGCGTTCGCTGTCGGCGACACTGAGCCGCGCAAGTTCCATGTTGCCCAGAACCACCGTCAGCAGGTTGTTGAAATCATGCGCAACGCCCCCGGTGAACTGGGTCATGCTGCGCTGGCGGGCCTGCGCCTCTTTGGTGGAAATCCGGTTGTTCAGTTCCTGGCGCGTGTTGCGCAGTTCCACCACGACGCTGACGAAATAGCCCAGCATCACCAGCAGCGCGGCGCTAAGCGCGATCGTGTCCGGCGCGCCGGGCGCCTCGTACCACAGCCAGGCCACGCGCAGCAGCACCATGACCGCGAACACCCACAGGCCGAACCGCACCCGCAGGCACAGCCCCGACCGCACCGACAGCGCGTTCAGCGCCACCGCGACCAGCATAAGCAGCGACAGCAGCCGGTCGGTGGCGCCGCCAAGCGTCCACATGTCCAGCCCGAAGGCGCCGAAGATCAGCCCCGTCAGCAGCTGCGCCGCGATGATCGGGCGCGCCTTCCACGATGGCGCGCGGTCGGGCATGCGCATCAGGAAGAAATGGTGCAGCCCCATGGCCACCAGCAGCGCCGTGATCCAGACAAGCACCCGATAGGGATGCCCTTCGGCGGCGATCACCCAGGAACAGATCGCAAGCAGGACGAAATGCGGAATGCGGCGGGCGGTGAACGGCGCGTCCAGGCGCCTGACTTCCGAGAAATCCATCTGGGCCACCGGGCCACCGCGTTGTTCCGCCGCCCAGCTCACGCCGCTATTCCGCAGCTTCGGTATGCGCTTCGGCCGCATCCAGCGCGGCGGCCTTCTTTTCGACCTCTTCTACGATATGGTCGATCATCTGCGCGTTGTTCATCTTGTGGCTGGCCTTGCCCGCAAGGTAGACCATGCCGCTGCCGGCCCCGCCGCCGGTGAAGCCGACATCGGTCATCAACGCCTCGCCGGGGCCGTTGACGACGCAGCCGATGATCGACAGGCTCATGGGGGTCTTGATGTGTTCCAGCCGGCGTTCCAGCGCCTCGACCGTCTTGATGACGTCGAAGCCCTGGCGCGCGCAGGACGGGCACGAAATGATGTTCACGCCGCGATGGCGCAGGCCCAGCGACTTGAGGATCTCGTAGCCGACCTTGATCTCTTCGACCGGATCGGCGGACAGGCTGACGCGGATCGTGTCGCCGATGCCCATCCACAGCAGCTGGCCAAGCCCGATGGCGGACTTGATGGTGCCAGACGTCAGACCGCCCGCTTCGGTGATGCCAAGGTGGATCGGCTTGTCCGTCGCTTCGGCCAGGCCCATGTAGGCGGCCGAAGACAGGAACACGTCCGACGCCTTTACGCTGATCTTGAATTCGTGGAAGTCGTTGTCTTCCAGGATGCGGATGTGGTCGAGCGCCGATTCCACCATCGCCTCGGGGCACGGCTCGCCGTATTTTTCCAGCAGGTGCCGTTCGAGCGATCCGCCGTTGACGCCGATCCGCATGGAACAGCCGTGATCGCGGGCGGCGGCGATCACCTCGCGGACGCGCTCGGGGCTGCCGATGTTGCCGGGGTTGATGCGCAGGCAGGCGGCGCCGGCCTCGGCGGCCTCGATCCCGCGCTTGTAGT
>CAXICP010000372.1:0-3879 GCA_964022595.1 uncultured Salipiger sp. | reverse complement strand
ATTACTGCATGACCGGCTGGCGGGTCGGCTGGATGGTCGTGCCGGAGGCGCAGGTGCGCCAGGTCGAACGGCTGGCGCAGAACCTGTTCATCTGCCCGCCCCACGCGGCGCAGGTCGCGGCGTTGCACGCGATGGACGCAACCGAAGCGCTGGATGAAAACCTGGCCGTCTATGCGCGCAACCGCGCCCTTATGCTTGCCGAACTGCCGGCGATGGGCTTTGATCGCATCGCGCCCCCCGACGGCGCTTTCTACATCTATGCCGACGTCAGCGCGCTGACGTCCGACAGCCGGGCCTTTGCGGCCGAAATCCTTGAAAAGGCGGGCGTTGCGGTGACGCCGGGGCTGGATTTCGACCCCGAGCGGGGGCATGGCACGCTGCGCTTTTCCTACGCGCGCGACACCGCCGACATCGCCGAGGGGATCGAACGGCTGCGCGCCTTCATGGCCGCGCGGTAACCCGGGATTTTTCGTACAAGTCATCCCCGCCGTGCTAGAGCGGGGAAAACAGGGGCAGGCGGGCGAATGAACAGGGTCCTTTGCGGGCTTCTCGGGCTGATGATGGGATCGCTGCTGATCGGGGCCGCCGCGGCGCAGGATCTGGGCGGGCGCGCCATGTTCGTCGATGGCGATTTCAGCGACGCCCGGCGCGGCGCGCGGCTGACGCTTGGCCTTAGCCAGGGCGTGCCGTGGCGCGCCTTTACCCTAAGCGATCCGCCGCGCCTTGTGCTTGATTTCCGCGAGGTCGACTGGTCCGGCGCGGACCCGGACCGCATCGACCGCGCCGACGCCGTCAAGACCCTGCGCGTGGGCGCGTTTCGGGCGGGCTGGTCGCGGCTGGTCGCCGTGCTGGACGCGCCGCAGGTCATCGCGCAGGCGGGAATGCGCATCGACGACGCGACGGGCCGGGCAGAGTTGCAGGTCGATCTGTCCTCCACCACCGAAGACGTCATGCGCGCCGCGTCGGGCGCGCCGCACGATCCGCGCTGGGATCTGCCGCGCGCAAGCCTTACCGCGCCGTCGCCCGCAACGGGCGCGCCGCTGCGCATCGTGCTGGACCCGGGCCACGGCGGCATCGATCCGGGCGCCGAGCGCGGCGGGATCCGCGAGGCCGACCTGATGCTGACCTTCGGGCGCGAGCTTCGCGACGTGCTGCGCCGGGCTGGTTTCCAGGTGGAACTGACGCGCGATGACGATGTCTTCGTGTCGCTTGAAGGGCGCGTCGCGGCGGCGCATGACGCCCGCGCCGACCTGTTCGTGTCGCTTCATGCGGACGCGATCGAAGAGGGCATCGCCCATGGCGCGTCGGTCTACATGCTGGATGAAGGCGCCTCGGACGCCGCGTCGGCGGCGCTGGCCGAACGCCACGACCGCGACGACATCCTGGCCGGGCTGGACCTGTCGGGATCCGATGATCGAATCGCCGACGTGCTGCTGGACCTTGCGCGGCTGGACAATGCGCCGCGCAGCCTGTCGCTGGCGCAGCATCTGTTGCAAGGCATCGAAAACGCCGTGGGCGAGGTGCACAAGCGCCCGCTGCGGCGTGCTGGCTTTTCCGTGCTCAAGGCGGCGGACATTCCGTCGGTGCTGATCGAGCTGGGCTTTTTGTCCACGGACCGCGACCGCGCCAACCTGCAGGACCCGTTCTGGCGCGCGGGCATGGCGGCGGGCATTCGCGATGGCATCGCGGCCTGGTCCGCCGAGGACGCGGCTCTGTCGCGTCTGCGCCGTCAATGACCCCTTGTTGCAGGCAATCTTGCGCCTTCACGCCCGCGTGTGTTTTGACCGGGGGCGGCAGACGGTATAAGGGGACCGGCAATCCTGAAAGGCGGCCCACGTGACTCGGTTCATTCTCTCTTTCTTCGGCGGTATCTTCAGCCTCGTCACGCTGGGCATCACCATGGTGGCCGTGACCATCGGCGCGGTGTTCTGGATCTACGGGCAGGACCTGCCAAGCTATGAAAGCCTTGCGCAGTACACGCCCCCGACCATCAGCCGGATCTATTCCACCGAAGGACGGGTCATCGACGAATTCGCGCAGGAACGGCGCATCTTCACCTCCGCCGATCAGATCCCCGACCTTGTGAAGGCGGCGTTCATTTCGGCCGAGGACAAGAATTTCTACGACCACCAGGGCTATGATCTGCGCGGCATCGCGGCGGCGGCGATCGACGCGGTACGCTCGCGCGGGCGCGACGTGCGGGGCGCATCGACGATCACGCAGCAGGTAATGAAGAACTTCCTGCTGTCGGGGGATCGCCGCGCCGAGCGCAAGATCAAGGAAATCATCCTGGCCAGCCGGGTCGAAAGCGCGCTGAGCAAGGAAAAGATCCTTGAACTGTACCTGAACGAGATTTTCCTGGGCCAGAATTCCTATGGCGTCACCGCCGCCGCCCAGACCTATTTCAACAAGTCGCTGACCGAACTTGAACCCAACGAGGCGGCCTTCCTTGCGTCCATGCCCAAGGCACCGTCGGATTTCCACCCGGTGCGCAACAAGGACCGGCTGCTGCAACGGCGCGACTATGTGCTGCGCGAGATGCGCGAAAACGGCTACATCACGCAGGCGGTCTATGACAGCGAGGTGGCAAAGCCGCTGCTGTCGGTGCAGAACGGCGATTACGAGCCCTACCAGCGCTCGCTTCCGCCGCGCGACTATTTCACCGACGAGATCCGCCGCCAGTTGACGCAGGATTTCGGCGAAGGGGAATTTTTCTCGGGCGGGCTGTCCGTGCGTGCCACGCTTGATCCCGAAATGCAGGTGCAGGCGGCCGAAAGCCTGCGCATCGCGCTGGAACAATACGACCGCGGGCTGGGGCGCTGGCACGGCACCGGCAAGACCATCCCCGAGGAACAGCTTGGGTCGGAAACCGCCTGGCGCGAGGCGCTTGGAAATGTGTCGATCGCGCGCGACATCGAACTTGAAAGCACCTGGCTGCCCGCCGTCGTGCTGGAGGTGGGCGAGCAGTCGATGCGCCTTGGCATCGAAGGCATCGCGGCCGATGACGCGCGCGGCACGTCGGTTCCGCGCGACGACATCGCCTGGATGCGCGGCAGCTTCACCGACAATTTCGAACGCGGCGACGTGGTGCATGTGCGCGCCATGGTGCAGGACAGCGACGGCAGCTTCATCCGCTGGACGCTGCGCCAGGTGCCCAAGGTGCAGGGCGCGTTCATGGCGATGGACGTCAACACCGGGCGCGTGATCGCCATGCAGGGCGGGTTCAGCTACCAGGATTCGGTGTTCAACCGGGCAACGCAGGCGATGCGCCAGCCGGGCTCGTCGTTCAAGCCCTTCGTCTATGCCTCGGCGCTGGATTCGGGCTATTCGCCATCGACCATCATCATCGACGCCCCGATCGAAATCGACACCCCCCAGGGCGTCTGGCGGCCCAAGAACTCGTCCAACACCTATTACGGCCCGACGCCGCTGCGCACCGGGATCGAACAGTCGCGCAACCTGATGACCATCCGCCTGGCGCAGGAAATCGGCATGGACACGGTGGCGCGCTACGCCGAGAAATTCGGCGTCTACGACCGCATGGGCCGGGTGCTTGCCAACGCGCTTGGCGCGGACGAAACCACGCTGTTCCGGATGATCTCGGCCTATGCGCAATTCGCCAACGGGGGCGAAAAGGTCGAACCCACGCTGGTGGACCGGGTGCAGGACCGCTGGGGCCGCACCATCTACAACCACGAATTCGCCAAGGGCAACGAACGGGTCTGCGAGGATTGCGCCGATCCCAACCTGCCGCCGGGGCGGGGGCCGCGGATCCTGAACAACCGCGACCGGATGATGGACCCGGTGACCGCCTATCAGCTGACGTCGATGATGCAGGGCGTGGTGCAGCGCGGCACCGGGCGGGGCATCAACCTGCCG
>CAXICP010000371.1:0-3879 GCA_964022595.1 uncultured Salipiger sp. | reverse complement strand
GCGAGGGACTGATGGGCCGCAACGTAGCTATCGCCGCCCTGACCGCCGCGCTGCTTGCCATGGGCGCGGCGTTCTGGCGGTTCAACCTGTCCGCATCGCCCCTTGCGCTGGCCGGGCTGGCGTTTTGCGCGGCGCCGGTATGCGCCGGCGAGGCGATGGTGACCATCGCCCCGCGCCGGGCCCGGATGCGGGCCGCCATCCGCGAAAGCTCGCCCCTGTACCCGCTTCTGACCGGCCCCTGGCTGGGGGCGCTGCGCGCGCTGGTGCTTGGCGCATCGACCATGGCGGTGCTGGGTTGGCTGGTGCTGACGGCGGGGCCTGAAATGCTTGGGCTGTGCGCGCTGGCCAGCTTTCTTGCGGCGTTTCTGTGCGGGGGGCTGATCACCCGGGGCAACCGGCATTTCCACCCGCCCTACGCCATGGCGCTTGCGGCGGGGCTGGCGACCGGGGTCGTGGGACTCGCGTTCCTGGGCGCCGCCTTTGCGGTGCAGATGAACCTGACCGTCTTTTCCGGCGCGATCGCGGGCGCCCCGTCGCTTGAAGCCGCCGCCGTCGAAGGCATCCGCGCCGCCCCCAGGGCGCAGGGCTGGCTGCGCGAGGTGCTGGCCTATGCCGCCGCCCTGGACGCGGCGGCCCTTTGGCTGGCAAACCGGGATGAATTGCGCGGCTGGGGGCTGACCCTGCTGGCGCTGCAAAGCGCGGTTTTCACCTTCACGCTTGCGCGGGCCAGCGCCGTCGCGGCGGCCCTGTTTCACGCGCTGGCGGGGCGAAGGGCATGAGCGGCACGCACGCCCGGACCGGCTGGCGGACCTTCTGGATCGTGCTTGCGGTGCTGGCGCTGGGAACGCTGGGCCTTGTCGCCACCGCCCTGCTGCGCGCCGCGCCGCCAACCGAAACCAATCCGCCCGCCACCACGCTGGAACAGGCGCTTGCCGGTGCGCCGCGCCTTGCCCATGATTCCGTCGCCCCGCAGATCGCCCCGCTGCTTAGCGCCGCCTATGCCCCCGCCCATGCCGCGATTCCGCGCTATGCCGATTTCCATTACTCGGTTCAGGGCGAATACACCGAACTTGGCGCCGCCGCGATGGGCAGGGCCACCGCGAAGATCGAACAGATCCTGCTGGACGGGCTGGACGAACGGCTGCAAGCGGCGGCGGCCACGCTCGACGCCAGCTTTGCCGCGCATTACGCCGAGGCGCTGGATAAGCTTGCCCGCCGCGATGCCCCCCCGGACGAGGCGCAGCTGCCCCTTGGCAACGTCTCTGCCGCGATCCTTGATGACGCGATCGGGCGCATGCGCCTGACCGCGCCGCTGGCCACGGCGACCGCCCTGACCGCAAGCGCGGGCGTCAAGGCCGCCGCCGCGGCCTTTGCCAAGCTCATCGCCAAGAAGGTGGCCGCCAAGGTCGCCGTCAAGACCGGCACGAAGGTCACGTCGATCCTGACCACGGGCGGCGTCGCGGCGGCAGCCTGCAGCTGGGCCGGGCCGGTGGCGATCGCCTGCGCCGCGACGGGCGCCGTGGTCGCCTGGGTGGCGACGGATCACGTGATCATCAAGCTGGATGAATATTACAACCGCGACGAATTTGAATCGGACCTGCGCGCCATGCTGGATGTGGACATGGCCGAAAAGGCCGCCGCCTTCGAAGCGGCGCTTGCCGCCAGGGCCGCCAGGTTGCAGGACACGGCGCCCCAGGTGCTGCCCGATTTCACCTTGCAGGAACGCCGCAGCGCCGATTGACAAGCCGCCCCGCCCTGCGCTACCCCCCGCGCCTTATCAGGCGAAGGGGCGCAAGGCATGGCACGCAAGAAGGGCCGCGACATTTCGGGCTGGCTGATCGTGGACAAACCGGCGGGCATCACGTCGACCTCGGTGGTCAACAAGGTCCGCTGGGCGCTGAACGCGAAAAAGGCCGGCCATGCGGGCACGCTGGACCCCGACGCGACCGGCGTGCTGGCTGTCGCCCTGGGCGAGGCAACCAAGACCGTGCCCTATATCACCGACGCGCTGAAGGCCTATCGTTTCATCGTGCGGCTGGGCCAGCGCACCAACACCGACGATGCCGAGGGCGAAATCCTGGCGCAAAGCGATCTGCGCCCGTCGGATGAGCAGATCAAGGAAAGCCTGCACGGTTTCGTGGGCGAGATCAGCCAGGTGCCGCCGCAGTTCTCGGCGGTGAAGATCGACGGCGAACGCGCCTACAAGCGCGCCCGCGACGGCGAGACCATGCAGATCGAACCGCGCCCGCTCTGGGTCGAGGAACTGACGATGATCTCGCGCCCCGATGCCGACCATGTGGAACTGGAAATGGTCTGCGGCAAGGGCGGCTACGTGCGGTCGATCGCGCGCGATCTGGGCGAATTGCTGGGCTGCCACGGCCATGTGCTGCGCCTGCGGCGGACCTGGTCGGGTCCGTTCGAGGCCGCCGATGGCATCGGCCTTGATGAGGTCGACGCGCTGGCAAAGACGCCCGAGCTGGACGCGCGGCTGCTGCCGCTTGAGGTCGGGCTGGCGGATCTGCCCGAGCTGAAATGCACCGCCGAGGGCGCCGCGCGCCTGCGCAACGGCAACCCCGGCATGGTGATCCCGGGCGATGTGGAATACGGCGACGAAGCCTGGGCATCCTACCAGGGTCAGGCGGTCGCGGTGGGCATGTTCAAGGGCGGCGAGCTGCACCCCAGCCGGGTCTTCGTGGTGGCGCCCGCAGGCTAGGCGCCCGGCACCATCAGCCCGGCGCCATCAGCCCGGCACCATCAGCCCGGCGCCATCAGCCTGGCGCCATCAGCCCAGCATCTTCAGCCATCGGCGCAGCGCGTCCAGCGATTCCGGCTCGTCCAGGAACGGCACATGGCCCCGCCCCGGCACCGTCGCGGCGATCATGTCGGGGCGCCTTTGCTGCATCTCTTGGAAGGTCTGCGCTGACAGAAGGTCGGAATTCGCGCCCCGGATGGCGCATAGCGGCACCCCCTTGAGCGCATCGAACAGCGGCCACAGATCGGGCGCCGGCTGCGCCCCGTCGCCCAGCACCGCCTCGCGCAGCTTCGGGTCATAGGTGATTTCCAGCCCCTTGCCGGTGTCGCGATAGAAATTTTCCGCCTCTTCGCGCCAGCGGCTTTCGGGCACGCCTTCAAAGGCGGTCATGGCGGCGGCGCGCTGGCGCACGGCCTCGTCGATGGTTCGCCAAGGCGGGTTGCGCCCCAGGTAGCCCTTGATCACGTTCAGCCCGGCATCGGCGATTTGCGGGCCGATGTCGTTCAGCGCGGCGCCCGTCAGCCGATCCTTGACCGTGGCGGCAAGCACCATCGCGATCAGCCCCCCGCGCGACGTGCCCAGCACCGCCGCCTTGCCCAGCCCCAGGTGGTCCAGCAATTCCACCGCATCGCGCGCTTCGACGGGGATGGTGTAGCTGGCCGGATCGCCCCAGTCGGATTGCCCGCGCCCGCGATAATCCATGCGGATGAGCCGCACGCCGGGCAGGTGCGGCGCAACGTAATCGAAATCGCGCCCGTCCCGGGTCAGCCCGGCCAGGCACAGCAGCGCCATTCCGCTGCCCTCGTCCGTGTAGTGCAGGGACAGCCCGTCCGAGGTGGTGAAACGCGGCATCAGCAAAGCTCCGGTATCGTTGTCAGGTCGGGCAGAACATGGTGCGGGCGCGCCGCAAGTCGATCCACCGGCAGCCCCGCGCGGTTCACCCAGGCGGTGTGAAAGCCGTATCCCGCCGCGCCCGCCGCATCCCAGCCGTTGGACGACACGAACAGCACCTGCCCCGGCGCGCACCCCATGCGCGCCCCGACCAGGTCGTAGACCGCCGCGGCGGGCTTGAAAACGCCGACCTCTTCGACCGACAGCACCGCGTCCAGCCGCGCGCCGATCCCGGC
>CAXICP010000370.1:0-3882 GCA_964022595.1 uncultured Salipiger sp. | reverse complement strand
GGATGCAGCGCCGGAAATCGGCCCAGTCCTGATCGTGGCTCATGTAGTTAAACTGGATCTTCGGCGCATCGGCGGGATCTGCGCTGCGCAACGTGACCTCGCCGCGCGAGGGGCTGCGCATCGGGCCGGTGTGGGCCTGAAAGCCGTGGCCTTCGGCGGATGCCTGACCGTCATAGCGCACCGCGATGGGCAGGAAATGGTACTGGATGTCGGGGTAATCGACCCCGGCCCGGCTGCGGATGAACGCCGCGCTTTCGAACTGGTTCGATGCGCCGGGGCCGGTGCGGCTGAGCAGCCAGCGCGCGCCCACATAGGCCTTGCCCGGCAGGTTCCAGTACTTGAACAGGCTGACCGGCTGGCTTGCCGCCGCCTGGATATACAGTTCAAGATGGTCTTGCAGGTTCTTGCCCACGCCCGCGCGGTCGGCGACCACATCGATGCCGTGCTGCGCAAGTTCGGCCCCCGGCCCGATGCCCGACAGCATCAGCAGCTTGGTCGAATTCAGCGAAGAGGCCGCAAGGATCACCTCGGCCTCGGCGCGGATGATTTCGATGCGGCCCTTGCGTTCGACCTCGACCCCGACGGCGCGGCCGTCTTCGATGACGACGCGGCGCGCAAAGGCGCGGATCAGCGTGCAGTTCTCGCGCTTGAGCGCCGGGCGCAGATAGGCCTTGGCGGCCGAAAACCGCTCGCCCTTCCAGACGGTCATGTCGAAGGGGCCGAAACCTTCTTGCTGCTCGCCGTTGTAATCGCCGGTGACGGGATAACCCGCCTGGCGGCCCGCCTCGACAAAGGCTTTCGTCAGCGGGTTGACCCGGCTGCCGCGCGTGACATGCAGCGGGCCCTGGGTGCCGCGCCATGCCGGATCGCCGCCATGGCCCCCGTCATGCCAGTTTTCCATGCGCTGGTAATAGGGCAGCACATCGGCATAGCCCCAGCCATCGGCGCCCTGATCGCGCCAGTGGTCGAAATCGCGCGCATGGCCGCGCACATAGATCATCCCGTTGATCGAGGACGAGCCGCCAATCACCTTGCCGCGCGGCGTGACCAGCCTGCGCCCGCCCAGATGCGGTTCGGGTTCGGTCTGGTAGCCCCAGTCGTAGCGTTTCATGTTCATGGGATAGGACAGCGCGCCGGGCATCTGGATGAACGGCCCCGCGTCGGACCCGCCATGTTCGATGACCAGCACCTTTTTCCCCGCCTCTGCAAGGCGATACGCCATGGCGCAGCCCGCCGAGCCTGCGCCGACGATGATGTATTCGGCCTGCATCAGAACGGTGCCTCGACATCGCCCATGCGCACATAGACGGATTTCGGCTGGCTCCAGTGATCCAGCGCGGCCTTGGAATTTTCGCGCCCCACGCCGGATGCCTTGACGCCGCCGAACGGCGCCTCGACCGGTGCATCGTTGTAGGAATTGATGAAACAGCTGCCTGCGCGCAACTGCCCGATGACCCGGTGGCCGCGCGCCAGATCGCGGGTGAACACCCCCGCCGACAGCCCGTATTCGGTGGCATTGGCGCGGGCGATGGCCTCATCCTCGGTGTCGAAATCCAGCACGGCCATGACCGGGCCAAAGATTTCCTCGCGCGCGATGGTCATGTCATCCGTGACATCGGCAAAGACGGTGGGTTCAAGGTAGAACCCGCCGCGATCCACGCGCCCGCCGCCGGTGACAAGGCGCGCACCCTCGGCGCGGCCCTTGTCGATGTAGCCCTGAACGATCTGCATCTGGCGTTCCGATACCATCGGGCCGAAGCTGGTCGCCTCGTCCATCGGATCGCCGATCACGGCGTTTTGCAGGCGCTCGGAAAGGCGGGCAAGGAACGCGTCCTTGATGCCCTTTTGCACGAACACCCGCGTGCCGTTGGAACAGACCTGCCCCGAGGAATAGAAGTTGCCGTTGATCGCCCCGCCGACCGCGTTGTCCAGATCCGCATCGTCGAAGATCACCAGCGGGGATTTCCCGCCCAGTTCCATCGTCACGTGCTTCATCTGCGCCGCCGCCGCCGCGTAGACCTTGCGCCCGGTGGGCACCGATCCGGTCAGCGACACCTTGGCCACGCGCGGATCGGTGACCAGCGCGCCGCCGACCTCGCCCATGCCCTGTACCACGTTGAACAGCCCCGCCGGCGCGCCCGCTTCGGTCAGGATCTCGGCCACCTTCAGCGCGCAAAGCGGAGTCGTTTCGGACGGTTTGAACACCATCGAATTGCCGCAGGCGAGCGCCGGCGCCGCCTTCCAGCAGGCGATCTGGGTGGGGTAGTTCCACGCGCCGATGCCGACGCACACGCCAAGCGCCTCGCGGATGGTATAGACCCAGTCATCGCCCAGCGGGATGTGTTCGCCCGTCAGCCCCGCCGCGATGCCTCCGAAATATTCCAGCGCATCCGCGCCGCTGGTCGCATCGGCCACCAGCGTTTCCTGAAGCGGCTTGCCGGTGTCCTGCGTTTCCAGCACCGACAATTCGCGGTTGCGCGTCCGCATGATCTGGGCGGCGCGGGTCAGCACCCGGCCGCGTTCGCGGGGCGACACCTTGGCCCATGCCTTTTGCGCAACCTCGGCAGCGGCAAGCGCGGCGTCGATCACCGCCGGGGTGGCGGCGTGGACGGTGGCGATGACCTCGCCCGTGGCGGGATAGATCACCGGGATCGGCGTGCCGCCCGTGTCTTCAAGGTAGGCGCCGTTGACGTAATGGCTGGCGGTCGGCTGGGGGTCGTACATCATCATTCCAATCATTCGCCGCGGGGAAAGCGGGCGGTGTCCTCGACCACGTTCAGGTCCATGTGGTTGCGCATGAACCGTTCCGAGGCCTTTTGCAGGGGCTGGTAATCCCACGGGTAATAATCGCCGTTGCGCAGGGCCTCGTAGACGACCCAGCGCTTGGCCTGGCTCTTGCGGACTTCGGCATCGAAGCGGTCAAGATCCCAGCGCGCATCGGCGGCGGCGCGCAGCCGTTCAAGCGGCTCGGCATGGGCCGACTGGCCGACCAGGTTCACCAGCTCGTGCGGATCGGCTTCCAGGTCGAACAGCTGTTCGGGGTCAAGCGAACAGCGGGTGTACTTGTAGCGCCCCTCGCGCAGGGCGACGAGCGGGGCATAGGATGCCTCGGCCGCGTATTCCATCGCCACCGGGCCGCGCGCTTCGCCCCGGGCGACGGGCAGCAGCGTTTCGCCCGCGGTCCAGGGCATGACCTCGGCCATGTCGATGCCGGCGAGGTCGCACAGGGTGGGGCAGACGTCGATGTTCGACACCGGCGTGTCGTTGCGGCCCGGTTCCAGCCCCGGCGCGCAGATCATCATCGGCACCCGCGCCGACCCTTCCAGGAAGGTCATCTTGAACCACAGACCGCGCTCGCCCAGCATGTCGCCGTGGTCGGACACGAACAGGATGACCGCCTCTTGCCGGGTGCTTTCCAGGATATCCAGCATCTCGCCCACCTTTTCATCAAGGTACGAGATGTTGGCGAAATAGGCCCGGCGCGAGCGCTTGATGTCATCTTCGGTGATGTCGAAGGCACGCCAGTCGTTGGCATCGAAGATGCGCTGCGCGTGCGGGTCGTGGTCTTCGTAGGCCATGGCGGGGACCTCGGGCAGCAGGTGCTCGCAATCCTCGTACATGTCCCAGAACCTGCGCCGCGCCACGTAAGGGTCGTGCGGATGCGTGAAGCTGACGGTCAGGCACCACGGCCGGTCGTCCTTGCCCCGCGCCAGATCGTACAGCTTGGCCTTGGCGCAATTGCCGACCTCGTCGTCATATTCCATCTGGTTGGAAATCTCGGCCACGCCGGACCCGGTGACGGACCCCATGTTGTGATACCACCAGTCGATGCGCTCGCCCGGCTTGCGGTAATCCGGAGTCCAGCCGAAATCGGCGGGGTAG
>CAXICP010000369.1:0-3898 GCA_964022595.1 uncultured Salipiger sp. | reverse complement strand
ATCCAGATCGCCCGCGCCGACGCGCTGCGCCGCCCCCGCCAGCCGACCCACCGGGCGGGCAAGCCGTTCGGCAAACCACAGGCCAAGCCAGGTCGCGGCAAGAATAAGAAGCACCGCGAAGCCCAGGTAAAGCAACGCAAAATCAAAAAGGCGGCGGCCGCGTTCGGTTTCCTGCTGCTGGTAGAAACGCGCGGTTTCCTGGGTCTCGTCCAGCAGGTTCAGCAAGTTGCCATCGACGGCGCGGGATACGTACAGGTAACGATCGGCAAAGGCCTGCAACGGCACCAGCGCGCGCAGCTCGTGGTTGTCCCAATCGGGGATCATCACCACGCCTTCGCTGTCGGCAAGCGACAAGTGGGCGACGGTGGGCTGTTCGTAGTCGAACAGGTAGCTGCGTTCGCCCCGGGCGCGGATCGTCCCGCTGCCGTCGATCACGTAGGCTTCGCGCAGGCCACGCTGGATCTGCCCCTGCCCTTGTTGAAGAATCTGCCGTATATCCCCGTCATCAAAAGCAAAATTTGCCCGGCGAGCAGCATCTACAAAACTGCCGAGGGCCACCACGTCTTCGGTAAGCCCCTCGCGCTGTTCCGTCTCATAGGCTTCGGCGGCGGCAAGGGACGCGCCGACGACGTTCTGCACGCGGCTGGAAAACCATGTCTCCAGCCCGATGTTGATGGTCAGAACGGCAAAGACGGCGACCGTGACCGTCGGCAAAAGCGCCATCAGCGCGAACACCCCGGTCAGCCGCAGGTGCAGGCGCGAGCCGGCCGAACGCGCGCGTCGGGCCGAGATCATCCGTGCGACCCGCGCCAGCACCAGCGTCGCCAGAAGCAGCACGTACACCAGATCTGCCAGCAGGATCAGCCGCAGCCCAAGCTCGGACCCGCTGGCGGACCCAAGCGGCCCCAGCACCGTGAAGGTGCCAAGCGCAAGGATCGGCCCCAGCAGCACAAGCCCCAGGGTCGCCGCGTTCTGCACCCGGCGCATCCTGCGAATCCGCTCGATGCGCGCCCAGGTCATGCCGCGCGCGACTGTTTTCCGTGCCCGAATGGCCACAGAGGTACCTCGCCTTGATGTGCTGCCCGGCGCCCGAAAGGCGCTGCCTCAGGGGGTCGCGGGCAGCGAACCGCCATATTCTGTGGCTTCTATCACCCATCCCCTGACGAATTTTCTGTGGATAACTCGTCAGGCGACGCGGCGCGGCCACATCTATGTGATCCTTTTACATCAGTTTGCGACGGCGTGTCACGCGAATATCGAGATCGGTGATCTTCTTTCGCAGGGTATTTCGGTTGATTCCCAGCAGGTCGGCGCATTTCGCCTGGTTGCCGCCCGTCGCTTCAAGCGCGATCTCGATCAGCGGCGCCTCGACCTCTTTGAGGATGCGCGTGTACAGCCCCGGCGGCGGCAACATGTTGCCGTGCAAATCGAAATACCGGCGCAGGTGACGGGCCACCGACGTGCCCAGCTTTTCCGCATCGCCGCCGCGCAGGATGGGGCCAGTGTCGGGCTGGTTGCCCAGCACCGCCTCGACTTCCGAGCGGCTGATTTCCTCGGCCCGGCTGGTCAGCGACAGGCGGCGCACGGAATTTTCCAGCTGCCGCACGTTGCCGGGCCAGCTGTAGGCGCGGAAAAGCTCGGATGCATCGCGCGACAGCCAGCGCTTGGGCGCGCCTTCGCGTTCGGCCCGGGCCAGGAAATGGTCGGTCAGCAGGGCGATATCCTCGACCCGTTCACGCAGGCTGGGCACGTTGATCGTGGCGCCGGACAGGCGGTAATACAGATCCTGCCGCACGCGCCCTTCTTCCATCGCCTGGCTCAGATCGCCTTGCGAGGTCGCCATGAAGCGCGGCACGTGTTCGCCCGGAATGTCCATCATGCGCACGATACGGGCCTGGATTTCATCGGAAATATCCGAGATCTCGTCGATCAGCAGCGTGCCCCCCTTGACCCGCGCCAGCGTGCGCGCCGGCCCTTCCAGGTCCGACAGGTCGGCCCCGGTGACGGTGACGAAGGGCAAGGTCCGCCGGTCGGAAAAATCGTGGATCGCCCGGGCGATCAGCGACTTGCCCGTCCCGCTTTCGCCCGAGATCAGCACCGGTAGATCGGTGTTCATCACCCGCGCCACCAGCCGGTAAAGCGCCTGCATCGCCGGGGTCTTGCCGACCAGCGGCAGCTCGTCGGGGGCATCGGCGCCGATGGTTGCCACGTCCTCGCGCTTCGGCGCGCGGTTGCGGTTGTCCAGCGCCTTGGCGGTGCGTTTCATCAGGTCGGGCAGATCGAAGGGCTTGGGCAGGTAATCATATGCCTCGGCCTCGGCCGCCTGGATTGCGGTCATGATGGTGTTCTGCGCCGAGATCACGATGACCGGCAATTCGGGCCGGTCCTGGTGGATCTTGGGCAGCATTTCCAACCCGTTGCCATCGGGCATGACCACGTCGGAGATCACGACGTCGCCCTTGCCTTCACCGACCCAGCGCATCAGCGTGGTCAGGGAACTGGTGGCATGAACCTTGCAGCCCGCCCGCGTAAGCGCCTGCGTCAGAACGGTGCGGATGGTGCGGTCGTCGTCCGCGACAAGAACGGTGCCGTCCATTTACGTCTTCTCCTCTGTCTCCCGCGGGGCGCGGGGAAGTGAAATCCTGAAAACAGTGCGGCCCGGAACGGAATCCACCGAAATCCAGCCGTCGTGATCGGAAACGATCTTGCTAACCAGCGCGAGACCAAGCCCCGTGCCATTTTCCTTGCCCGACACGAACGGGTCGAACACGTCGCCCCGGATGTCGTCCGGCAGGCCGGGGCCGTCGTCGATGACCTCGACCTGCAGCGGCAGCTTCTGCGCCGATCCATCGGCGCGCCGGGTGCGAAAGCTGTGTTCGTAGAAAGTGCGCAGCCGGATGGTGCCGCCGGATTTGGGGTCCGCCGCCTCGGCCGCGTTCTTGAGCAGGTTCAGAACCACCTGCAAAAGCTGGTCGGGATCGCCATAGGTGGCGGGCAGCGAGGGGTCGAAATCCTCGATGTATTTCATGTGCCCGCCGACGCCCAGCTGGGTCGAGCGGCGCGCCCGGTCCAGCACGTCGTGGATATTGACGGGCTTCTTTTCGGGCGCCGAGAGATTGCCGAACTGTTCGACCTGTTCAAGCAGCTTCACGATGCGCCGGGTTTCCGCGACGATCAGGTCGGTCAGTTCCAGATCGTCCTTGGACAGGCTCATGGACAGCAACTGCGCAGCGCCCGCGATCCCGGCAAGCGGGTTCTTGATTTCATGCGCCAGCATCTCGGCCATGCCGATGGCGGATTTGGCGGCGGACTTGACCGAATGGCTTTGCGTCATGCGCCCGGCCAGCTCGCGCGGGCTGATCAGCATGATGAACCAGCCCGGATAGCCCTGCACCGGCGCGATCTGCAGGTTGCACACCAGCGGAGGGCGGCTGCCGGTGCCGACATCAACGTCGTTGACGAACAGCGGCGTGCCGTTGGCCCGGGCGCGGGCAAGGCTTTCTTCCAGCGGGGCGTCGACCGCAAGCCGGTCCCAGATGGGCTGGCCGATCAACCACTTGGCGGAATTGTTCAGAAAGCCCTCGGCGGCGGGGTTCATGTCGGCGATGCGTTCCTCGGCGTCCAGCAGGATCGACGGCACCGGCAGCGACGACCAAAGCTGCATCTGAAGTTCGCTGTTCATGCCGCCACCGCCGTGGCGTGGTCGCTGTCCAGCGCCTTGTCCAGCAGCGCGCAGACATCCGCGGGATTGCCTGCCGTCAGCACGCGGCGGCGCAGCTCGGCCGGGGTGCCGGCGGCGTCCATGTACCAGCCAAGATGTTTGCGCGCGCAGCGCACCCCAAGATCTGCGCCGTAAAAGCGGATCATGTCGTTGTAATGTTCCTTGACGATCTCGGCG
>CAXICP010000368.1:0-3922 GCA_964022595.1 uncultured Salipiger sp. | reverse complement strand
TCCGGTCGCGCACCGCGTAGCTAAGCGCCATGCGCCAGTCCTCGAGGATCGCATGTTCGGGGTCCTTGCCAAAGGAATAGGTCAGGTGGCGCAGGATCGAATCGCGAAGGGACGGGGTGGATAGCTGGAGCATGAGCGTCTTCTTTCCATGTGGCGTTGCGCCGGGGCGCGGGCATCATGTTGACGGGGCCGTCGCTGTTGCGCGGGCTGCACCCGGTAACAACAGGACGGGTCGCGAAAAGCAAGCCGGGCTGGCGTCAGTCGTTCAATTGCGACTGTTCGATCAGGTGACATGCACAACCTGTAAGCGCCGCGTAGTCGTCTGTCAGCAGGCTTACCGGGAACTGGTCCATGAAGTCGCTGAACCGGCCCTTGTCGCGAAAGCCCTCGGCAAAGCCGTGCTCCACCAGGTGGGGGCCGAAATGCCGCGCGACGCCGCCGATCAGGAAGATGCCGCCGAAGGGCAGGGTGGTCAGCGCAAGATCGCCGCACACCCGCCCCAGAAGCTTGCAGAAGGTCTGCACGGTGCGCAGGGCGCGCGGGTGTCCGGCATCCATCAGGGCCATGATCTCGGCGGCGGGCTTTTCATCCGTCACGCCGTCTTCCGCGCACAGCCAGTTCCATATCCGCTCGAAGCCGCGCCCGGACAGGAAATGTTCGATCCCCGCGCCGGCGTGCAGCTTTGACACGTGCTGGAACAGGCGCAGGTCTTCTTCCGAACGCAGCCCCAGCGTGGCGTGCCCCGCCTCGGCCGGGGGAACCAGCGTGCGATCGCCCAGCCGGTAGACCGGCGCGGCGTTCATCCCGGTGCCCACGCCCACCACCAGCCGCGCCGATTGCGGGCTGGCGGGCTGCCCGTGCAGCACCGGCGTGAGGTGTTCGGGCGCGATCTTGCCCAGGGCATGGCCCTGCGCCTGCAGATCGTTCAGCACGGCCAGGGTTTCGGCCCCGGTCGCTTCGTGCAGCATCTCGCGGTCGACGGTCCAGTCGATGTTGGTCAGCCGCCCCGCGCTGTCGCGCACCGGCCCCGCCACGGCCACGCAGCAGCCCTGGGGGCGGACCCCGGTTTCGTCCAGGTAGCGGCGCAGCACCGCGCCGATGCCGGGGTAATCCGCGTTGCGGTAGCTCTTGGCGCTGGCCAGGTCGACCGTGCTGCCATGGCCCATCGCGACGCGCGTGTTCGTGCCCCCGATATCGGCAAGAACCGCCGTGATCTGTGCGTTCATCCTCGTGCCTCCGTCAGTGCCGCCCTCAGGGCGTGGTAGGAGGCTTTGGGCGTGCGCGCAAGCGTGTCGAAATCGACGTGGACCAGGCCGAAACGCTTGTCGTACCCAAAGCTCCATTCGTAGTTGTCCAGAAGCGACCAGCAGAAATAGCCCTTGACCGGAACGCCGCCCGAGATGGCGCGCCGGACCTGTTCCAGGTGCTTTTCCAGGTAGTCGATGCGGTGCGGGTCGGGCACCTCGCCGGCGACGATGTCGTCATGGGCGGCCATGCCGTTTTCGGTGACGTACAGGGGCAGGTCGCCGGTGTATTCGCGCGCGGTGCGGGTCAGGAAATCATGCAGCCCCTCGGGGTGGATTTCCCAGTCCATGTAAGTCTTGGGCAGCACGCCGGGCACATCGCGCAGCGACGGCCAGGGGGCCTTGGGATCGGGGGCGATGTTCTTGCGCGTGTAGTAATTGATGCCGCACCAGTCGAGCGGCTGCGAGATCAGCGCCATGTCATCCTGCCAGCCCTCGGGCATATGGGGTTCTAGCCCGTCCAGCACCACCTGCGGGTATTCGCCCTTGAACACGCCGCCCATGAACCAGCGGTTGTAGATCCCGTCATAGCGCGCGGCGGCCGCTTGCGCGGCGTCGCTGTCATCGGCCGGGTTCGACCATTCCAGGTTGAACACCCCGCCCAGCCCGCCAAGGCCCAGCCCGCGCATCACCTCGATCGAGCGGCCATGCGCCAGCATGACGTGGTGCATGGCGCGGGTGGCGGCGCGGATGTCGCGCAGCCCCGGCGCCTGCAGGCCCATGAAATGCGACAGCCAGGCCACGCACCACGGCTCGTTGATGGGGGCCACGGTTTCCATGCGATCGCCCAGCCTGCGCATGGCAACTTCGGTGAAATCGCCGAACCAGGCGGCGATGTCGCGGTTGCGCCAGCCGCCAAGGTCGGCCAGCGCCGAGGGCAGTTCCCAGTGGTAAAGCGTGGCGTAGGGTTTCAGCCCCCGTTCCAGCATCGCATCGGTCAGCCGGTCGTAGAAATCCAGCCCCTCGGGGTTGGGCGCGCCGCGCCCCTCGGGCAGCACCCGCGCCCAGGAGATGGAAAAGCGGTAGGCGTCGAACCCCGCCGCCGCCACAAGATCCAGATCCTCGGGGTAGCGGTGATAATGATCGCAGGCCCGCGCGCCGTCTTCGGCGCGGGTCACGTTTCCGGGGGTGGCGGCGTAATCGTCCCAATGGGTGCGGCCAGCGCCGCCAAAGCCATGGCCTTCGATCTGGTAGCTCGATGTCGCGGCGCCGAAGAGAAAACCTTCGGGAAAATCCTTGCGGGTCAGTTTCATGGGCGAACCTATCGTGGTCAGGAAGGGGCGGGGCCGGTCGAGGCCCCGAGGATCAGTTGCGCCTCTAGCAGGCGGGTTTCGGGGGGCAGCGCCGGATCGGCGACCCGGCGCAGCAGCATTTCGGCGGCCAGCCGCCCCGCTTCGCGCACCGGCGACAGGGTGGCGGTGAACAGCGGCAGATCGCGCCCGTTGGACAGGTAGCTGAAATCGTCGTCATGGGTCAGCACCGATATGTCCCGGCCCATGGTCAGGCCCGATTGCTCGATGGCGCGGCGCACGCCGATGGCGGAAATCAGCGATGACACCAGAAAGGCGCTGGGCGGCGCATCCAGCGCCAGCATCGCGCGCGCGGCGCGGTATCCGTAGGGTTCCGTCATCTCTTCGCCGCGCATCAGAGCGGGGTCGGGCGCGATGCCGCGCGCCTGCAGGGCGTCAAGATAGCCAGTCCTGCGGCGGTGGGCGAAATCCATGACCTCCAGCCCGTTGAGCAGCGCGATGCGCCGATGGCCCAGGTCCAGCAGGAAATCCGTGGCCCGGCGAAAGGCGCCGGTGTTGTTCATGTCGACCCAGCTGTAGGGCACGCCCACGTTCGAGGCCCGCCCGTGCACCACGAAGGGCATGCCCAGCCCGGTCAGGAAGGGGATGCGCCCGTCTTCGATCCGCGGCCCGTGCACGATGATGCCGTCGACGTTGCCCTTGGCCTTGAGCCGGCGGTAATTGTCGGCCTCGTCCGCATCGCCGCTTAGCGTCAGGGTCATGTCATAGCCGGCGGCAAGATAGGTTTCCGACGCCCCGGCGATGAAATCCCCGAAGACCGGGTTCATCATTTCGTGGCTGGTCGAGGTGGGGATCACATGGCCGATGGCCATGGCCCGCCCCGTCGCCAGCCCCCGCGCGCGCGGGTTGGGCATGTAGCCGGCGGCGATGGCCGCGCCGCGCACCCGGGCGCGGGTGGCCTCGGACACCTCGGGATAGCCGTTCAGCGCCCGGCTGACGGTGGTTTGCGACAGGCCGAGCTGCGCGGCGAGCTGTCTGAGATTCATCGCCCCGGCCCTCCCCCGACGGTTCCAAAGCGCTTCGGATTCCGGCGAGCCTAACCGCAAAACCGACCCGACGAAAAGGGGTTTCCGCAGATTGCGAAATCGCCCCGGAACATTTTCGAACCTGCGGAAAAAGCTGGCGGGACGCGTTTGACATGCTAGGTCTGGGCTGAAACGCTAAACTCAGTCCAAAGCGCTTTGGGGCGACTCGCCCTGCGGCGGAACGGACGCGCGCGTCAGTGCAAGCTTAACGGGAGGACAGACAATCATGACAGGACAGACGAGCCGCCGCAGTTTCGTGGCCGCCGCAGTGACGGCCCTGGTC
>CAXICP010000367.1:0-3925 GCA_964022595.1 uncultured Salipiger sp. | reverse complement strand
TGTCGCTGATGAAGATCACCGACAGCCCCTGCGCCGTCATCCGGCGCAGCGTGTCGAACAGCGCGTCGGCCTCTTGCGGGGTCAGCACAGCCGTCGGCTCGTCCAGGATCAGGATGCGGGCATCGCGGAACAGCGCCTTGAGGATCTCGACCCGCTGGCGTTCGCCCACCGACAGGGACGCGATGCGCGCATCGGGATCGACCGCAAGGCCGAAATCCTGCGCAAGCTGCGCCAGCCGCGCGCGGGCCGCGCCCCGCCCCGAGGACAGCGACAGCAGCGGGCGCGTGCTCAGCAGCACGTTGTCCAGCACAGTCAGATTGTCCGCCAGCGTGAAATGCTGATGCACCATGCCGACGCCCGCCTTCAGCGCCGCGCCCGGCTGGCCGGGGGGCAGGGCGCGGCCCATGACCTGCACGCTGCCTTCATCGGCGGTGTAATGGCCGAACAGGATGTTCATCAGCGTGGTCTTGCCCGCGCCGTTTTCGCCCAGCAGCGCCACGACTTCGCCCCGCGCGAGGCTTAGGGAAATCCCGTCGTTCGCGGTCAGCGCGCCGAAGCGCTTGGTGATGCCGGAAAGGCGCAGGACAGGGCCCTGCGCCGTCGTTTCGGTGGTCATCAGGACGAGGCGGGCTCGCTGTCGTCGATGGTCACCTCGAAGCTGCCGTCCTTGATGGCGGCCTCCTTGGCGGCGACCAGGTCCAGCGCGTCTTGCGGGACCTTGCCTTCGAAGGTGCCCAGCGGGGCAAGCGAACAGCCGCCTTCCTTCATGAAGCTGTACAGCCCGTAATTGTCGGCGGCAAAGCTGCCGTCCTGAACCTTGGCGATGGCGGCGGCCAGCGTCGGGCCGAAATCCCACAGCGCGGATGCAACCACGGTGTCGGGGTAATCGGCTTGCGTGTCGATGACGTTGCCGATGGCAAGGATGCCCTTTTCCTGCGCCGCGTCCGACACGCCGAAGCGTTCGGCATACAGCATGTCCGCGCCGTTTTCGATCATCGCAAAGGCGGTTTCCTTGGCCTTGGGCGGGTCGAACCACGACCCGATAAAGCTGACCTGAAAGTCCGCCTCGGGCTTGATTTCGCGCACGCCGGCCATGAAGGCGTTCATCAGGCGGTTGACCTCGGGGATGGGAAAGCCGCCGACCATGCCGATCGTTCCGGTTTCGCTCATGGCGCCAGCGATGATGCCCGACAGGTACGATGCATCCTGGATGTAGTTGTCGAACACGGCAAGGTTGGGATATTCGGGATCGGGCATGAAGGACGAGCCCAGCAGGAACGCGGTGTCGGGATAATCCAGCACCACCTCGCGCGCTTCCTGTTCCACGCCGAAAATCTCGCCGATGATCAGCTGCACGCCGGATTCGGCGTATTCGCGCATGACGCGCGGATAGTCGGTGTTGGCGGTGTTTTCGCTGAACGTGTAGGTGATAAGCCCCTGCTGCGCGGCGGCTTCGGCGGCGACGTGGATGCGGCTGACCCACTGCTGTTCCACCGGCACGGTATAGATGCCCGCCACGGAAATCGGGTCCTGCGCGAACAGCGAACCGGGCAGCATCCCGAAGGCCACGGTCAGCCCGGCCGAACCCATCAGCATTCGCCGGCGGGTCATCTGGGCAAGCATCGTCTTTCTGTCGGTCATCTGGACCATCCCCTGTTGGTGTCTAATTTTTGACCAAACGGTAAGGGAATGGGCGTTCAAAGCACAAGGCAGAATCGCGCGGCGGGATCGCCCCGCCGGACCGGCGCCCGAAAAACAGGCGCCCGATCCTAGCCCGAGGCGTGGCGCCAGCTGGCGGAATAGGCGCCGGTCACGTGGTGTTCCAGCTGGCGTTCGATGTCGCCCAGCAGCGACGAGGCGCCAAAGCGGAACAGGTCGGGGCGCAGCCAGCGGTCGCCCAGCTCGTCCTTTACAAGGCTCAGGTAGACCAGCGCGTCCTTGGCCTTGGAAATGCCGCCGGCGGGCTTGTAACCGACGCGATAGCCGGTGGTTTCGTGGTAGTCGCGGATGGCGCGCATCATCACGAGGCTGACGGGAAGGGTGGCGTTGACGCTTTCCTTGCCGGTCGAGGTCTTGATGAAATCGGCGCCCGCCATCATGCAGACCATCGAGGCGCGCGCGACGTTCTGCAACGTGCCCAGCTCGCCCGTGGCAAGGATCGCCTTGACGTGGGCATCGCCGCAAGCCTCGCGAAAGGCGCGCATTTCGTCATACAGCCCCTGCCAGTCGCCGGTAAGCACCTTGCGGCGGGAAATCACGATGTCGATCTCGCGCGCGCCGGCCTTTACGCTTTCGCCGATCTCGGCCAGGCGCAGCGCAAAGGGCGACAGGCCCGCGGGAAAGCCGGTGGACACGGCGGCGACCGGAATGCCCGACCCGGACAGTGCCGCGACCGCCGGTTCGATCATGTCATGATAGACGCAGACCGCGCCGACGGTCAGCCCGGGCAGGTCCAGCGCGTCCAGCAGATCGGCGCGCACCGGCTGGCGGGCCTTGGCGCACAGTCGCGCGACGCGGCCCGGCGTGTCGTCGCCCGCAAGCGTGGTCAGGTCGATGCAGGTCACGGCGCGGGCAAGCCACGCGGCCTGATGATCCTTTTTCAGCGACCTGCGCCCGGGCAGCGTGGCGGCGCGCCGTTCGATGGCGGACCGGTTGGCGGTGCAGCGCATCACCTTGTCCATGTCCAGGGGCGTGCCGGGATTGCGCGGCTCGGTCGTTTGGGGCAGGTGGGTCTGGGTCATCAGCGCTTCGGTCATCGGGGTGTCCTTTGGCTTGACGCTCGCACGGGCGGGCGGGCAGGCGCAATACGGCGCGCTGCGTCAGGGTCAGCGAATCCGGTTCGACAGCCAGCGCAGAAAGCGGTTCTTTTGCGGGCGCAGCAGTTCCAGGTGCAGGATGCGCGGTTTGGGCGCATCGGTCCAGATAAGCTCGGATGCTTCGAACACGCGCTTGTTGAACTGCGGGGGCAGCACGTAGAACGCCGCGTGCGAACGCCACAGCGCCTCGCGAAAGCTGGGCTGGTCGATCTTCATCCCCGAGGCGGCAAAGCTGGCGGCCCAATCGTCGAACAGGGCCAGCGTGGCGGGGGTCTTGCGATACAGCAGCACGCCGGTGTTGATTTCGGGAAAGGTTTCGGGAAGGTCCAGCGCGATGGGTTTCTGGTGCCGGGGGCGATGCCACAGGATCACCTGCGCGCCGCAGATTTCATATTTGCGCAGCAGGTCGAACAGCGAGCCAAGGTCGGAACGCACCAGCGTGTCGTTGTCCAGGAACAGCGTCTCGTCATAGGGGCTTTGGCCCAGCAGGTTCACCTTGGGGCGTTTCAGCCCGTCGGGCACGATGCGCGCATCGTCAAAGCCGCTGGTGTCGTCGCCGTCCTTGCACCAGATGGTGGTGCGCAGCGACGGGTTGGACTGCTTGACGCTGGCGGCCGAGCGCCGCGCCACGTCGACGTGCTCGCGCCCCCATGCGACATAGACGATGCCTCGTGAAACCTGTGTCATGCGCGCTCCTTCGGTGGTTGGTTAGAGATACGCGCCCGCAAGGGCAAGCGCACCCCTTGTGTGCGATCTTTCTGCCCTTGCTGCCGGGGCAGGGGCTGGCGCAGGATCGGCAAAACCAAAGGAAAGCCCATGATCGCCATCATCTTCGAAGTCATCCCCGCCGAGGGGCGGCGCGCGCAATACCTGGATATCGCCGCCGCGATGCGCCCCATGGTCGAAGAGGTCGAAGGGTTCATTTCGGTCGAGCGTTTCGAAAGCCTTACGAACCCCGGCAAGCTGCTGTCGATCAGCTTCTTCGAAGACGAAGCGGCCGTGCAGCGCTGGCGGCAGCTTGCGGCGCATCGCGGGGCGCAGAAGGCGGGGCGTGACGGGATCTTTGCCGATTATCGCCTGCGGGTGTGCCACGTGATGCGCGATTACGG
>CAXICP010000366.1:0-3939 GCA_964022595.1 uncultured Salipiger sp. | reverse complement strand
GCGTCTTGGCGTTGAACGCCTTGCAGAATTCCATGATGTTGATGCCGCGCTGACCCAGGGCGGGGCCCACGGGCGGCGACGGGTTGGCTTTACCTGCAGGGATCTGCAGCTTCATCTTGCCGGCAAGCTTCTTGGCCATCGGCGTATCTCCTGTTCCATCTCCTCGCGCGACGCGTCGCCGAGGCGTTCATGTGGTGTGGTCGGGTTTGCGCACCGCGGTGCGCGCACCTCCCACGAACGGCCGACTCGCCGGGGCGAGCTGCCGAAGCCCGGCGCATAGACCAGTTGCCCCTTGGGATCAAGGCCCCGGCACCGGGTCTACAAACGAAAACGCACCCCGAAGGGTGCGCCCGTCGCTTGGCAGATGCACCACAAGGGCGGCTTACTGCTTGGTCACCTGGGTGAATTCCAGTTCCACCGGCGTTTCGCGGCCGAAGATCGACACCGCCACCCGCAGGCGCTGGTTGTCGTCGTCGACGCTTTCGATCATGCCGTCGAAGCCTTCGAAGGGGCCGTCGTTGACCTTGACGCGTTCGCCCGTCTCGAAATGGATCAGCGTGCGCGGCGTCTCTTCGGTTTCCTGGACGCGGCCCAGGATCGCCTCGACCTCGGCGTCACGCATGGGCATCGGGCGCCCCTGCGGCCCGAGAAAACCGGTGACGCGGTTGATCGAGTTCACCAGGTGATAGCCCTGGTCCGACATTTCCATGTGAACAAGCACGTAGCCGGGCATGAAGCGACGCTCGGTCGTGACCTTCTTGCCCCTGCGCACTTCGATCACTTCCTCGGTGGGAACGAGGACCTCGTCGATCTGGTCCTCGAGACCCTGCTCTTCGACCGATTGCCTGATCTGCTCTGCGATCTTCTTCTCGAAGTTCGACAGAACGCTGACCGAGTACCACCGCTTCGCCATCTGGCCCCTCTTCCAACCTTGCGCCGAACCTTGCCGGCCATTCACTTCCGCCCCGCCACGGCGGGCGATGCGGTTGTCCCTGAAACAAAACCGGCGTGCAACACGAATCGCTGCACGCCCGCCCAGGTAACCGCTTTGCTCTTACCGCCTTGGCGGGCCGGATATCAAGGCCGCACGTCAGGCTTTCGCCCGAAGCCCCCCTGCTAGCCGAAGAAGGACAGCAGCCCCTGCAACCCGCTGCGGATCAGAATGTCGACCAGCGCGAAGAAGGTCGCGGTCAGCGCGGCCATGATGAAGACCGTGACCGTGGTCAGCAGCACCTCGCGACGCGAGGGCCAGACGATCTTGCCGATCTCGGCGCGGGTCTGCTGGATGAACTGTACGGGATTGGCCATCAGGACGACGCTTTCGGTTTCCATGCGGTTTTCGGGGCGTATACGCATCTGTGCGCCCCGAAGCAAGCCTCGCCCCGGCGGCGCTTGTAGATGCGCCCCCCGTGCAGGGCCGAACCGTCACGCTGACGTGAACGTAAATCGCGAAGTGATGATGCTGCAGGCCCCCGCGCGGCGGAACCGGAACGCTGCGTCAGCGTTCGCGCGCGCGTTGCGGCCTTTTCGGCCAAGTCCATGACGGGAAACAGGAAATTTTACCCCGCCGAAACCGGAACCAACCCGGTCGGGGCGCGGTTGTACAGCCATACCGACGCAGCGGCAACGCTACGCTCGATAGAAGGAGATGCAAGGCCGAATGACGCACCGAACCGCGAAACGACGGGATCTCGCTCAGCGAAGCCCCTCTGTGCGCTCATTGGTGCCGGCCGCTGCTTGAACGGAAACGACGAAAGGATACCACATGAAACGCTTTCTTACCATCACCGCCCTTACCGCTGTCATGGGCACCGGCGCATTTGCCGCATCGCAGGCCGAAGTCAACGCCATTACCGCCTACTACCCCGACGCCAACTTCTCTGTCCTGACCGACGATCAGGTTTCGGAAATGATGGCGATCGCACAATCGGGCGCCGAAGACACCGAAAAGGCCGAGCGTATCCAGGCCATCGCCGTGACCGACACCATCGACGGCACCGCAGCCCCGACTCAGGCCGAGATCAACGCCATCACCACCTTCTACCCCGAGGCGGATTTCACCAGCCTGACCGACGAGCAGATCACCGAAATGATGGCGATCGCACAGTCGGGCGATGACGACACCGAAAAGGCCCGCCGTATCGAAGCCATCGCAGAAACCGACAACCCCAGCATCGAAACTGCTGACCGCGCCGTGCTGACCGAATACTTCCCCGAATGGCGCGGCGAGGAAATGACCGAAGCCGACAAGGACCGTATCGTCGCGCTGGTGAACCGCGGCGTCGACCCGGAATCGATCCGCGTGCAGCTGCTGCAGGATATGGAACAGGCCGCGCCGAACCTGACGCCCGCCGAAGTCGCTGCCGTTCAGCAGGTCGTTCCCGATGCTGACCTGCGCGTGCTGACCACCGAGCAGGTGAACCATGTGCGCGCCGCACTTTACGGCGAAGACAGCGAACACGAGCAGCGCGAAGCCATCAAGGACGCGCTTGGCTCCTAAGCTTTAGCGATCAAACCCATGAAAAGGCCGCGCCAAAAGCGCGGCCTTTTTTCATGCGCATGGCCGAAACGATCGGACCCGGCCCGGCAAACATTTTGCGATGTGATGAAAATGGCAGGGGCAGCAGGGTTCGAACCCGCGACCTACGGTTTTGGAGACCGTCGCTCTACCAGCTGAGCTATACCCCTAAGGCCGCGCTTCGTTTACGAAAGGCCGCTGGGCATTGCAAGCGGAAACCAAGCGTCAGATCCACTTCAGTTTGCGCAGGATCGCCAGTTGAACCGCGACCACCCCGACCAGCGCGGCGACAAAGATCCAGAACGCATCGTCTTCCTGCGCGCCGGGCATTCCCGCCACGTTGATGCCGAACAGGCCGGTCAGGAAGCCCAGCGGCAGGAACAGCGCCGACAGGATCGACAGCAGGTACATGTTCCGGTTCAACCGGTCCGAAAGCTGGCTGGCGATCTCGTCCCGCACCAGCGCCATGCGTTCGCGCATGGCATCGGCATCTTCCACCACCCGTTCCAGCGCGTCCAGCTCTTCGGCAAGGTGGCGCAAATCGTCTTCTTCCAGCCAGTCGGGGTGCGGCCCCTGAAGGCTGCGCAAGGCGTCACGCTGGGGCTGAAGATAGCGGCGGATGATGATCGCCTGCCGGCGCAGTTCGGCAAGGCGAGGGCGGATTTCGGGCGCGGCCTCCAGCAGGACCGCTTCTTCCAGGTCGTCCGCCTCGTCATCTATGTTGCGCCAGAAATTCTCGATGCGCTGGGTCAGCCGTTCGACCAGTTCGACAAGAAACTCGGCACAATCCTGCGGCCCCCGCCCCTTTTCCAGATCCTGCGCGATGTCCGAGATCGCCCGCACCCGGCGCCGCGACAGGCTGACGATGCGGTGCGGGTCGATCCACAGGCGGACCGACACCATGTCCTCGGGGTCTTCACCTTCGATGGTGTTGATTCCCCGCAGGATGACGATCAGCCCGTCGCCCACCTGCGTGACGCGCGGGCGCGTTTCCTCGGCCACGAGCGCGTCGATGATGGTGGGATCCAGGTAGGACAGATTCGCGATGATCCAGCCGGGCGTGTCGGGGTGCTGCGCGCGCAGGTGAACCCAGCCCAGCGTGTCGCCCCGCAGCGTCTCGCAGGCTTCCGACGACGCAAGCCGCGCGCCGCGCCGGGGCCCGTTCAGCACATAGCCGGTTTCGATGACGTCATCGGGGGATGGGACCAGTTCCTTCATGTCGCAAGAATAGATGCCGGCCGGGCGGCGGCAAGCGCATTACCGGCGCTTCCCCGCCGGTTTTGACCCTGTGCAACACTGCACACGGCTGGTGCTTTAACGAAACCTGGGGGTTTCCTTAAGTTTACCTCACGAAGTTTCACGCCGGCGTGATCTGACGGCGTTTCAAAAGCGCTTATTTTCTGCGCGATGCGGCGCGGGGG
>CAXICP010000365.1:0-3942 GCA_964022595.1 uncultured Salipiger sp. | reverse complement strand
CAGTCGAAGATCACCATGTCATAGGCATCCGCCGGCAGCGCATCGAGGTAGCGCGAAACGGCGGCAAAGAACGACCATTCGGGGTTCAGGTGCCGGTACTGGGCGCTGGCGAATTCCACGAAGGCGGCGTTGGCGCAGCTGGGAATGACGTCGATGGTCGGCCAGCAGGTCGGGCGGATGAAATCGGTCAGGCGCAGGTTGCCCAGCCCCATTTCGGTGATCGCCTCGGGCAGGCGGCGCAAAGGCAGGGCGCTGCCGGTCTCGGCCCCGCGGGCGGCGGCGTTCATGCGGTCGGTTTCGCGGATCAGGTCGCGCGCCATGATGCCCCAGACGGTGTATTCCTCGGTGATGTCCGACAGGCCCATGGAATGGCTCAGCGTCGCCTGCGGGTCGAAATCGACGCACAGCACCCGGTAGCCGTCCAGCGCCGCCGCGTGGGCGAAATGCAGCGCCACGGTGGACTTGCCCGCGCCCCCCTTGAAGTTCGAGATCGCCACGCGGAACGCACGCTTGCCCTTGGGCCGGGGCGGCTGCAGCGACTTGCGGTTGACCTTGAGCTTGCGCCGGATCTCGTTGATCTCTTCCAGCGCGTACCACCTTTGCCGCCCATCCTCTTCCACCAGCCCCTGGGGCAGCGACGGGTCCGCCGCCAGCCGCCCGCGCAGCGTGGACTGGTTGACCTTGAGGATCAGCTCGGCCACCTCCCAGCTTGAGAACCGCCGCAGCGTCTTTTCCATCTCGGGGGAAAACGTCTGCTGGCGGATCCAACCCTGCATCTTCAGGGATTGCGCCTGCATCCGCGCAAGATCGTCATGGGTGAACATCGCTGCTGCCCTCTTTCGCTTTGTGCCCTCTGCGCCCAGAGCTGTCCCCGCGGGGACACCAAGACGCGGGACGCTGATTGTCGTCTTCCGCGTATTTACGCCGGATTTGCGTTTTAGGCAAAAGCTAATAGGCTCAGGATAGAGAAAACGCCATATCCGCGCTTTGCCAGTTCCCACAGGCGGAAAACGCCGATCCCAGCCGCGCCCACCGATTCGCACGCATCTGGGTCCGGACGCCGCCAGTAGGGGGACAGCCCGCCCCGGATCGCGACATATTGGGGGACATTTTCGGCGTAACAGGGGACACGCTGGATGTCCCCCTCTACCATTGATACCGATATTTCCTATTCGGAAACAGGTGAAGGCAGGACGCAAATTCTCTCGTGCTTGACAGAATCGGTTTTCCGGACGCAAATGGCCCAGGATCGGCAAACAACGCTGAGACGCCCGGTCAGGGCGAGCGATGCCAGAGCAGACACACCGGCGCAAAGCCGGGCAAGGCGGGGCGCGTCCCCACCACGGGCAGCGCCGAAACTGCGGCGCAGGGAACAGGGGCAGGACATGCTTGCCGGAAAAGCCGTCGGGCGCAATGCGGGCGCGCTCAAATACGATCTGCTCACGGTGATGGGCGCCTATGCGCTTTCCCAGGACAAGGGTCGCCAGCGGCTGGTGCTGCGCCTCATGACGCTGGTCACGGCACGCTACAACTGGTCGCGCGATGAACTGGCCGTCGGGCAGCGCGAGATCGCCCGCCTGTGGCAGGTGGATGAGCGCACCGTCAAGCGCGAGATGGCCAAGCTGCGCGCCATGGGCTGGCTGGTCATGCAGCGGCAGGGCGCGCGCGGGCGGGTCAGCGAATACGGTCTGGGGATCGAACGGATCCTGTCCGACAGCCGCTCGCGCTGGGGCGACGTGGGCCCCGACCTTGAACAGCGCCTTGGCGCCGATCCCGCGCCGGACAAGGTTGTTCCGCTGAACGCGCGCGCACGGGTTGCCGCGCCGGATGCGAATGCGGGCGATGAATGGGGCCTCGCGCGCGCGGTGCTGCATGCCGAGGATTCCGCGCTTTACGGCGCCTGGTTCGCCGGGCTGGAACGGACGGGCAGGGCAGGGGGGCGGCTGACCCTGCGCGCGCCCTCGCGCTTTCACGCCAACTATGTGGCGACGCATCTTCAGGGCCGCATCCTTGCCGCGCTGCGCGGGGTCGACGGGTCCGTCGATCAGGTGGTCATAGACAGCTGACCGGGCGCCGCGGGAAAAATTCTTGCCTTCCGCGATCCGGGCGCCATTTCTACAGCGTTGTCACCGCCCGAAGCCGATTTGTCGCCATGACCGAGTCCCACACCCTGCCCGAGGGGCTTGCCGCCTGCCTGCGCCGCACCGGCGTTGCCATCGCGGTGTCTGCGGCCGAACGCGGGGGCGATGCGCCGTTGATGTTCGTCAACCAGGGGTTCGAAACGCTTACCGGATATGACGCGGCAGAGGTGATCGGGCGCAACTGCCGCTTTTTGCAGGGGCCGGACACGCAGGGTGTCGACCGCGCCGCGCTGCGCGCTTTCGTGGCCGGAAAGGGCGAGGACAGCGGCCGGTTTCCCATCCTGAACTATCGAAAGGATGGCACCACCTTCCAGAACTACGTGTTCATGACCCGCATCCGCGACAGCGCGGATGAATTGCGCTATATCCTTGCCTCGCAATTCGACATGACCAACGCGTTGCAGCGGAAGGGAATAGGTGCGAACGACGCGCAGCTGCGACGGGCGCTGGTGGATGTGGAACAGATCGGGCGGCACCATGGGCTGGCGATGATGACGTCGGCGCAGCAGCTTGCGGATTCGGTGGCGGTCATGGCACGGCTGTCGCTGCTCTGACGGAACGAAGATGGACTGCGGATTATGAAAGACAGGGAAACGCAGGCGGACGCGGGCCGGCTGTGCATCGTGGGGATCGGCGCCTCTGCCGGCGGGCTTGAGGCGATCCGCGAGATGCTGGGTCCCACCCGGGCCGACAACAACATCGCCTATGTGGTGGTGCAGCATCTTGACCCCACACATGACAGCCTGCTGGCCGAGCTGGTGTCGCGCTACACCGACCTTGAGGTGCTGCAGGTCAGCGGCGGCGAAACCATCGCGGCGGGCCATGTCTACATCATTCCGCCCGGGCACGGGCTTTTGGTGCGCTCTGGCGTGCTTGAACTGACGGAATTTTCCCAGCCGCGCGGGCTGCGCCGGCCCATCGACGATTTCTTCGAAAGCCTTGCGGTGGACCAGGGGCGCTTTGCCGCCTGCGTGATCCTGTCGGGCACCGGGGCGGACGGTTCGGCCGGGCTGCGCGCCATCAAGGAACACGGCGGGCTGTGCATCGTGCAGGACCCGCGCACGGCGAAATACGACGGGATGCCCACATCCGCCCAGAAGACGGGGCTGGTGGATTTCGTGCGCCCGCCCGAGGGGATCGTGGAATCGATCCGCCAGTTCTATGCCCACTCGACGCAGCGTCAGGCGGACACGCAGCTTGCGTCGACCGTCGAACGCAACCTGCCCGACATCTGTTCGGTGGTGCGCAACTTCGTGGGGCACGATTTTTCCGGATACAAGAAATCCACGCTGGTGCGCCGGGTGCAGCGGCGCATCCAGGTGCTGGACCTGTCCGATGCGGCCCAGTACCTGGCGCATATCCGGGCCGATCCGAACGAATGCGAATTGCTGTTTCGCGACCTGCTGATCAACGTCACCCGCTTTTTCCGCGATGCCGAACATTTCGACCGGCTGCGCGACCTGGCGATCCGCCCGGCGGTGCAGAATTCGGGCAATGGCGACGAGATCCGGGTGTGGATTCCGGGCTGTTCCAGCGGCGAGGAAGCCTATTCCATCGCCATGCTCTTTGCCGAGGAATGCCGGCTTCAGAAGCGGTCGGTCAACATCCAGACCTTTGCCACCGACATCGACGAGCAGATGCTGCGCATCGCCCGCGAAGCGACCTATGTCCAGGCGGCGCTTGTCGACATCCCCGAGGAAATGCGCGACCTTTACACCCTTGCGCAGGACGGTCATTTCCGCATCGCGGCGCGCATCCGCGACATGATCCGCTTTTCGGTGCATTCGGTCGTGCGCGACCC
>CAXICP010000364.1:0-3942 GCA_964022595.1 uncultured Salipiger sp. | reverse complement strand
CGCTGGCCCTGCAGATCTATTCGGGCGGCGCGCGCTTCAGCGCCGAAGCCGTGGTGCCCCAGATCGTCGCCATCGGCATGGTGCGCGAACTTGGCCCGGTGCTGGTGGGGTTGATGATCGCGGCCCGCGTCACGTCCAGCATCGCGGCCGAAATCGCCACCATGAAGGTCACCGAACAGATCGACGCGCTGGTGACGCTGTCCACCCGTCCCATGAGCTACCTCGTGGCGCCGCGCCTTCTGGCGGCGCTGCTGACCGTGCCGCTGCTGGTGGCCTGCGGCGATGTCATCGGCATCTTCGGAGGCTACCTTGTGGCGACGAAGTCGCTGGGGTTCAACGCCGCGTCCTACCTTGTGAACACCATCGATTTCCTTGAACCGCTGGACGTGGTGTCATCGCTCGTCAAGGGCTGCGCCTTTGGCGGCATCGCGGCGCTCATGGGGTGCTATTTCGGCATGCACTCGGGCCGGGGCGCGCAGGGCGTGGGCCGCGCTACCAAGGCATCGGTCGAAGCCGCCGCCGTGCTGATCCTTGCCGCGAACTTCCTGCTGACGGGGGTGTTCTTTTCGCTATGATCCCACCGTCCTTGCCCGGCGCCGATGGCGCGATGATCCAGCTGCGCGGGCTGCGCAAATCCTTCGGGGCGAAACCGGTGCTGAAAGGCGTCGATCTGGACGTGGCGCGGGGCACGTCGATGGTCGTGATCGGCGGGTCGGGCACCGGCAAATCCGTGCTGCTCAAGTGCATCCTGGGATTGGCCACGCCTGACGCGGGCCGCGTGTTCATCGACGGGCGCGACGTGAACGAGGGCGAGCGCGATGCCTTTCTGGCCCGGTTCGGCATGCTGTTCCAGGGCGCCGCCCTGTTCGATTCCCTGCCCGTCTGGCAGAACGTCGCCTTTCGCCTTCTGCGCGGCCGCCTGCGCCGCCCCCGCGCCGAGGCCCGCGAAATCGCCATCGAAAAGCTGCGCCGCGTCGGCCTTGGGCCCGAGGTTGCCGATGCCTTTCCCGCCGAGCTGTCCGGGGGCATGCAAAAGCGCGTCGGCCTGGCCCGCGCCATCGCCGCCGATCCGCGCATCATCTTCTTTGACGAGCCAACCACCGGGCTGGACCCGATCATGGCGGGGGTCATCAATGCGCTGATCCGCGAGATCGTGACCGAGATGGGCGCCACGGCGATCACCATCACCCATGACATTAGCTCGGTGCGCGCCATCGCCGACCACGTCGCGATGCTGCATGCGGGCACCATCCGGTGGACCGGCCCCATCGCCCAGATGGACAGCGCCCCCGACCCCCATCTTCAGCAATTCATCCATGGTCGTGCCAGCGGCCCGATCACCGCCCTGAGGTAGCCCCATGTTCGAACCCACCCCCATCCTGCTTGCCTTCCTGCTGTTCAAGCGCTTTGTCTTTCTCGAACTGGTGGGCGCGCTTGCGCTGGTGCGCGTGCTGCGCGCACGGGGGCCGGCGCGGCTGGTCGCGGGCGCGGCGCTGATCCTTGCGGTTCTGGCCTGCGCGGTGCTGCTGGCGCCGGTGGCGGGGCAGCCGCAGGGGGCGCTTTACGCCTCCGCCGCGCGCCTCATGAACATGGGCGGCGGGATGCTGCCGCTGCTGGTGCCTTCGCTGCTTCTGGCGATCAGCGCCTACCTGCCCGGGCGCGACCTGCGCGGCATCGACATCGCCCATATCCTGCTGCTTTGCGTGCTTGCGGGGCTGTGGATCGCCAGCAAGCTGCTCTGAGCGATGCTGAGGGCGGCAAACCTTGCGCTGCTGATCCTCTACCCCATCGCGTGGAGCGCGCCGCTGATGCGGGCCGGGCTGCTGCCCCTGTTCGGCCTGCGTGAAATCAGCGTGCTCAGCGGCATCGGCGCGCTGTGGCAAAGCGACCCGGCGCTTGCCGCGCTCGTGGCGCTGCTGGCGCTGGTGCTGCCCTGGGCCAAGACGCTGACGCTAAGCCTGGTGCAATTCTCGGCGCTGCCCCGCGCCCTGCTGCCCTGGCTGTCGGCCCTGGGCAAGCTGGCGATGGCGGATGTGTTCCTGGTGGCCATCTACATAACGCTGGCGCGCGGCATCGGCGTGGGGCGCATCGCAACCGCCTGGGGGCTGTATCTTTTCACCTTCTGCGTGCTTGCATCGCTGGCGCTGTCCTGGGCGGAATCGCGGCGGCGGTAACCCGCGCGGATGCCGCGACTCTTCCGGAAATTGTTTCTGCCGGGGGATTTCTGCGGAAGGTAGATCAAAAAAGTCTAGGGAAATATGCAACCATCGGCATACTCTTGCCGTTACCTTATCACGAAATCGTTTTTTTTATCCTCGGGGGCGTATGTCGATGACCTCTCATTTCCGCGACGCAGGGCTGTTGGTCCAGTTCATCATGCAACGCCTGGCCTTCGTGCTGATCTGCTGCCTTGGCGTGGGGCTTGCGGCCTACAGCGCCGCCGCCGCCGCGGGCCTTGTGCCATGGCTGACCATGCCCCTGTCCTTTGGTGACATGACCTTTGCGGATGCGGGCATCTGGATCCAGACCGGGCTTGCCGCGCTTGCCCTGGCGCTGATGTTCTTCCTGCCGGGGAACGCGCGCATCATGGCGCTGGAAAGCTCGCACCGCTCGTTCCAGATGGGCATGCGCGACGTGGCGCGGGCCTATTCGGCGGCGCACCGGGCCGATCGTGACGGGGTCTTCACCCTGGCTTCGGAATTTGATTCCGTGCGCGAGCGTATCGCCTTCCTGCGGGACCATCCCGACCTTGGCGATCTGGAACCTTCGGTGCTGGAAGTCGCCGCGCAGATGAGCCATGTCTCGCGCGAGCTGGCGCACACCTATTCGGACAGCAACGTGCAGCGGGCCCGCGCTCTCCTTGTGGCGCGCCAGCAGGAAATCGCCGATTTCTCGACCCGCCTTGAAGAAGCCAAGGCCGTTGCGACCGAAATCCGCCAATGGCATATGCGCGTCGAGATCGAAGAAGACATCGCCAAGGCCCAGATCGCGCGCCTGCGCGAGGATCTTGACCGCATCCTACCCGAAATCGAAGCCGCGCAAGCCGCTGATGCGCCCTATGTGTTGACCACCCCCGCCGCCCCCGCGCCGGACCGCTCCGCCCCCCAGCCCGAAGGCAGGGTCGTCGCCATGGGGCCGCGCCAGGCGCGCCGCCCCGGCCCGGGGCGGTGAAAAACCGTTACCGAAGGTGACTTGCACCTTCGGGCCGCGCCGGCCTATCTAGGCGCCATGGCGCGCTCATCCCCCAATTTCGTCTGTCAGAACTGCGGCAACATCACCTCGAAATGGTCGGGGCGGTGCGAGGCCTGCGGCGAATGGAATTCCATCGTCGAAGAGGCCCCCGTGTCGGCGGGCCCCTCGGGCAAGACGCTGGGCGGCGCGCGCGGGCGCAGCGCCAAGCTGACCGACCTGTCCCACCCCGAGGCCCCGCCCCCGCGCACATCCTGCGGCATGGACGAACTGGACAGGGTGCTGGGCGGCGGGCTGGTGCCCGGCTCGGCGATTCTGGTCGGGGGCGATCCGGGGATCGGCAAGTCGACGCTGCTGCTGCAGGCGGCCGCCGCCTTTGCGGGCGCGGGGCTGAAGGTCATCTATGCCAGCGGCGAAGAGGCCAGCGCCCAGGTGCGCATGCGCGCGCGCCGGCTGGGGCTGGACCAGGCGTCGGTCAAGCTTGCGAACGAAACCAACCTGCGCGACATCCTTGCCACGCTGGAAGAAGAACGCCCCGCCCTGACCATCATCGATTCGATCCAGACCATGTGGGCAGACAACGTCAGCAGCGCGCCGGGATCGGTCGGGCAGGTCCGCGCCGCCGCGCATGAGCTGACAAGCTTTGCCAAGGCGCGCGGATGCAGCGTCATCATGGTGGGCCATGTCACCAAGGACGGCCAGCTTGCCGGCCCGCGCGTGGTCGAACACATGGTCGACACGGTGCTTTATTTC
>CAXICP010000363.1:0-3943 GCA_964022595.1 uncultured Salipiger sp. | reverse complement strand
GGGTTCATCCGCCCCTTCGCGCGCCACGGTGATGACGATCTCGGACCCGACCGGGCCGCGCATCATGTCCACCGCCTCGTCCAGGGTCAGGCCAAGCACCGATTCGCCATCCACATGGGTGATGAAATCGCCCGCCATGATGCCCGCTTCGGCGGCCGGCGTGTCGTCGATGGGCGAGACGACCTTGACGAAGCCGTCTTCCTGCGTGACCTCGATCCCCAGGCCACCGAATTCGCCGCGCGTCTGCACGCGCATGTCCTCGGCGTCGTCGGGGGGCAGGTAGCTGGAATGCGGGTCAAGCGAGGTAAGCATGCCGTTGATGGCCGCCTCGATCAGCTCGGAAGGTTCGACATCCTCGACATACTGGGCGCGGATGCGTTCGAAGATGTCGCCGAAAAGGTCAAGCTGTTCATAGACGCTGGCCTTGGTGGCCTGTTCCTGCGCCAGCAGCGGTTCGACGAATTGCGTCGTTGCCACGACGCCGGCGACCGTTCCGCCCAGCGCGGCCATCACGAATTTGTTCATGCGCATCCTATCCCAAGTCATCCCTTGATTGCCGGCGCCCTACCGACCTGCGAACCAGGTCAGCGGGTCGACGGTCCCGTCGCCCTGCCTAACCTCTACATAGAGCGTTTCCGAGCGTCCAGCGCCAGCCCCTTCAACAGATGGTGACGCATCCACGGTATCCAGGCTGCCGCCCATCAGGCCCACGGGGCTGCCTTCGGGCAGCACCTGCCCCGCCTCGCCGTAAACCACCTGCAGGCCCGCCAGCACGAACAGCAGGTCGGGTTGCGGTTCAAGGATGATGACCAGCCCGTAATCCAGCAGCGGCCCGGCATAGCGCACGGTGGCGGCGGTGGGGGTGGTGACAAGCGCCTCGGGCTGCGCGGCGATGACGATGCCGGGGCGGGTGACGCCGGCGGCGTCCGCCTCGCCCGCGCGGCGCAGGATGCGGCCCTGCACCGGCAGGTCCAGCGTGCCCTTGCGCGCGTCGATCGGCGGCAGCGTGTTGATCGTTTCGTTCTCGGCGATCTGCGACAGGCCGCTGGCGAAGCCTTCCAGCGTTTCCGTGGACGAGATCAGGATGGCCGTGCGCACCGCGTCTTCGGTAAAGCGCATGGGCAGGTCGGTGCGCTCGGCGATGGCCTGCGACAGTTCGGTGCGGGCCTGCTGCACGCCCGTCAGCCCCTCGCGCAGGGTTTCGGCGGCGCTTTGCTGGAGGCTGCGCAGGTTCGTCACCTCGGTCAGGTCCGCCCGCAGGCGGCCCGCCTCGTCCGCAAGGCCCGGCGTCACCGAGGCCAGCATCATCCCCGCCCGTGCGGCCCCCACCGGGCCCTGCGGGTGCAGCATCGCCGATGGCGCCGCCCGCCCCCCCATGCTGGACAGCACGCCCAGCAGCTGGGCGATGTCGGCTTCCTGGCTTTGCAGCCGCCGGCTGAGTTCGGTTTCGCGGATCGCCGCCTCGCGCAGCCCGTCGCGCATGGCGGCAAGCCCGGCCTCATAGGCCTGCACCGCCTGGGTCAGGGCGCGCACCCGGTCGCGCGCGCCGTCGGCCCTATCAAGCTGGACCGACGCCTCTTCAAGGGCGCGCGCCGCGCTGCGGGCGGCTTCGGCCTGATCCTGCGCCCATGCCGGCCCGCAGCCAAGCGCAAGCGCAAGCCCGGCATATCGCGCCAGGCGCATCACGCGATCAGGCTCTTTCCGGTCATCTCGGCGGGCTGTTCCAGCCCCATGAGCTGCAGCAGCGTCGGCGCCACATCCGCAAGCCGGCCGTCGCGCAGGGTCGCGCCGTCGGGGCCGCCCCACATGATGACCGGGACAAGATTGGTGGTGTGCGCGGTGTGCGGCCCGTCGGTCGCCTCGTCCCACATGGTTTCGCAATTGCCGTGATCGGCGATGACGATCATCGCGCCGCCCGCCTTTTCCAGCGCCGCCAGCACCCGGCCCAGCCCGTCGTCGACCGCCTCGCAGGCGGCGATGGCCGCTTCCAGCACGCCGGTGTGGCCGACCATGTCGGGGTTGGCGAAATTGGTGACGATCAGATCGTAGCTGCCGCTTTCGATGGCATCGACGAAGCGGTCCGCCACTTCGGGTTCGGACATCTCGGGTTGCAGATCATAGGTGGCGACCTTGGGCGACAGCGGCATGAAGCGGTCTTCGCCCTCTTCGGGCTCTTCCTTGCCGCCGTTCAGGAAGAAGGTGACATGGGGGTATTTTTCGGTTTCGGCCAGGCGGAACTGGCGCAGCCCGTGCCGGGCGACCCAGGACCCAAGCGTGTTGACGATCTTGCGCTTGGGATAGGCCGTGGACATGAAGGCGTTGTGGGCATCGGAATATTCCACCATCCCCAACAGCGCACTAAGCTGCGGCAGATCGCGCGCGAAACCGTCGAACCCCGGATCGCCGATGGCGCTGAGGATCTCTCGCGCGCGGTCGGCGCGGAAATTCATGCACAGCAGCCCGTCGTTCGGGCGCAGCCCCGCATAACCGCCGATGACGGTGGCAGGGATGAATTCGTCGGTCTTGCCGGCGGCATAGCTCTGGCTGACGGCGGCGGTGGCATCGGGCGCGGTTTCGCCCTGCCCAAGGATCATCGCGTCATAGGCGCTGCGCACCCGTTCCCACCGGTTGTCGCGGTCCATGGCGTAATACCGCCCGATGACGGTGCCGATGCTGGCGCCCCCGGGCAGGCCCGAGGCAAGGGCAGAGACGAACGCTTCGCCCGACTTCGGCGCCACGTCGCGCCCGTCGGTGATGGCGTGGATCACCACCTTGCAGCCCAGATCGACAAGCATCTTCACCGCCGCTTCCAGATGCACGATATGCCCGTGAACGCCCCCGTCCGAGGCCACGCCCATCACATGTGCCCGCCCGCCGGCCTTCAGGACCTGCGCGGCGAAATCCTTGATCGCGGCGTTGTCGAAAAAACTGCCATCCTCGATCGCAAGGTCGATCTGGCCCAGGTCCATCGCCACAACGCGCCCCGCGCCGATGTTGGTGTGGCCGACCTCGGAATTGCCCATCTGCCCGGTCGGCAGGCCCACGTCCGGCCCGAATGTCACCAGCGTCGCGTTCGGGCAGGTGGCGTACAACCTGTCCATGTTCGGGGTGCGCGCCAGCTTCGGGGCGTTGTTGTCGGCCGCATCGCGCAGGCCCCATCCGTCAAGAATGGTCAGGACAACGGGTTTCGGCGTGGTCATGGCAAGGGCCCTCCTGCTGCATCGCCCGCAGCCATAGCAGGCCCGCCCCGGGATGTGGAGAGCACGCGGCGCCGCATCCCCCGCGCCCGCGCCCTGCGCCGCAAGCGCCGCCCCCGCGCCCATAAAACCGCCCGTCGGGGACTGGTGCGAGCGCGCCCGTTGCGCTACGTCCGGCGCGTCAGGATTGCGGAGACCGGAATGGATCATTTTCTCTATCGCGACGGGCGGCTTCACGCCGAAGACGTGCCGGTGGCCGAAATCGCCGCCGCCGTCGGAACGCCGGTCTACATCTATTCCACCGCGACCCTGCTGCGGCATTACCGCCTGTTCGACGAGGCGCTGTCCTGGGGCCCGCACCTGATCTGCTATGCGATGAAGGCCGCATCCAACCAGGCGATCCTGAAGACCCTCGCCGATGCGGGCGCGGGCATGGACGTGGTGTCGGGCGGCGAATACGCGCGCGCCAAGGCCGCCGGCGTGCCCGGTGATCGCATCGTGTTTTCCGGCGTTGGCAAAACGCGTGATGAAATCCGCGCCGCGCTGGAAGGCGGCGTGCGCCAGTTCAACATCGAAAGCGAACCCGAGATGCGCGTCATTTCGGAAATCGCCTCGGGGATGGGGGTGGTGGCGCCGGTGACGGTGCGGGTGAACCCCGATGTAGACGCGCGCACCCATGCCAAGATCGCCACCGGCAAATCCGAGAACAAGTTCGGCATTCCCATCGCCCGCGCCCGCGAGGTCTA
>CAXICP010000362.1:0-3950 GCA_964022595.1 uncultured Salipiger sp. | reverse complement strand
CGGTACACTGTACCAAAAACAGTTGCCTTACCACTTGGCTACACCCCAACCGTGGGGCGGGTATTACGATAGGCTTTTGCTGTGCGCAAGACCCGCGAAACGAAAAAATCGCACAAGATGAGGGGTGACTTCAGGGCAACCCGCGCAGGGCGCCTTCGTCGTTGAAGGCATGCTGGGCGCGGCCATGGCGTTTGGCCGAGTAAAGCGCCTCGTCGGCGCGGCCGAGCAGTTCCTCGGCGGTTTCCATGGGGCTTGCGTCCGGGCGGTTGAAGGCGATTCCGATGCTGGCAGAGATGCGGCAGACGTTGCCGTCCACCGATATCGGCCGTTCGATCCGTTCGATCAGGCGGTCCGCCAGTTCGGCAGGCCGGTCGCGATCGGTCAGGCCGGCGAGGATGATGACGAACTCATCGCCCCCCACGCGCGCCACCAGATCGTTCTTGCGCGTCAGGTCGATCATCACGCGCGCGACCGCCTGAAGCACCCGGTCCCCTGCCGCATGGCCGCGGGTGTCGTTGACCTGCTTGAAGAAATCGAGATCCAGGTGCAGCACCGCGAAACGATCGCCTCCCCGGATCAACCGCTTGAGCGCCTCGTCCATCGAGCGGCGATTCTGCAGCCCCGTTAGCGGATCGGTGAAGGCGCGCTGCTCGGCCACCATCATGGCGCCCTGCAGACGGCGATTCAGCGTGCGCGATGCCTCCATCGCGGCGGACTTGGCCTCGACCAGGTAGAGCATGTCGATGGCAAGATCGGTGACGGCGAAATCGGTGCTGGTCAGCGAATGCATCCGCACCGCATCCACCACGCCGATGCCAAACGAAAGATTGACGATGGCGCCCCCTGCCCCGTCGGGCATCACGAGGCCCTTGAGCGCGATCCGGCCGCCGCAGCGCAGCCGCGTCTGCAGCCGCCGCCCCGCCAGTTCCAGCAGCAGCGGCAGGGTGTCGGCGCGCTTGGGGCGGTAGACTTCAAGCACCTCGGCGAAATGACAGCCCTCGCACGGGCTGGCGCCCATCAGCTTGCGGATGGTCGGGCCGGCGCGGCGCAGCCCGCCGCAGGGCGAAATCTGCAGATGCATCGGCATCAACACGTCCATCGTTTCGGCCGGTAGGCTCATGACGCGGTCTCCCTTCGGATCGGGGGCGGTGCGGCGGCCAATTCGAAACTGCGCCCTTCGGCGAAATCGGTTTCCACGACCGTGATGTCGATCACCTCGGCCTCGCCCTGCGCGCCGCGATGATCAAGGATCACCAGCGCGCCGTAATCATCCGCCATCGCCCGCAGCACGCCGACCAGCACGAAGCCGAAACCGTCCATTTCCGCGGCGTTGCAGTGGCAGGACAGCAGGAACTGCCCCGGCCCGGAATCCGTCAGTTCAAGTTCAGGAAGCCGCAGGTCGGCCACGGCCAGCCGCGTCCGCCCCGGCAGATCCTCGAGCGAGTGCAGGAAATCGAAGAAATCGACGCCGCCATAGCGCATCAGGCGCCGCAGCCCTTCATTGTTGGGGTGCGTGATCAGGTAGGTGCCGATATCTTCCAGCAGGGCATCGCGGTTCTTTTCCAGGCACAGGCCCGCCGCGTCGAGCACCTGTTCGACGGTGCGCGAGTCGTAGTCGAGCATGGCTTCGAAATCGTCATAGTCGAGCTTGGCCAGCTCGGCGATCGTCTGCCAGATGCCCTGACCGTAGGTATCCTGCAAGAAGCACTGCAAAGTCCTGGCGATCAAGCCGTGCATTTCGTTAACCCGCCTGTCGGTTCGTTGGATCGGTTAGGTACATCCCGTCATCGACGACATGCCTGTCCAAAGTTAGGCGCGAACCTGACAACCGCAGATTAAGAAGACCGCAACAGCGCTAATTTTCGGGAAATAGCCCTGCCCCGCCCCCCAGCCAGTCCGGCAGGTGGCCGATGTCGGGCAGCACCGCATCCGCATGGGGCGTCAGGCGCGCGGCCGGCATGGGCCCCGTCAGAACGCCGACCGTCTGCATTCCGGCGGCGCGCCCGGCCACAAGGTCGTGCGGGCTGTCGCCGACCATGACGATGCGCGCGGGCGCGATCCCGGTCGCGGCGGCAAAGGCCAGCAGCGGCGCGGGGTCGGGCTTGGCGCCATGCCCGCTGTCGAACCCGGCGATGAAGGCAAAGGCCCCTTCGACGCCGACCTTGCGCAGGTGGACCCGCGCCGCCGTCTCGGCATCGTTGGTCATCACGCCCAGCGTGATCCCCGCCGCGTCCAGCCCCGCAAGGAAGTCGCGCAGCGGCACGGTTTCCACCAGCGGCGCGTCGTCGGCGGTGCCCAGCAGGTAGTGTTCGATCTCGTCGGCGGATCTGCCCGGCAGGGCCGAGGCGAAGCATTCCGCCGTCTCGCGGTTGGTGCCCGCGACAACCGGGCTGTCGGGCAGGAAGGTCTCGCGCGCAAGATCATAGCGGGACGCTTCAGCAAGCGCGCGCAGCCGCGCCGGATCGCCCTGCGCCAGTGCGTGCAACGTGGCCTTGCCCCAATTGTCCCAGGTGGCGCCGAAATCGAACAGCGTTCCGTCCTTGTCGAACAGGACGGCATCGGCGCGCAGGGTCATGTCCAGTGCACCTCGTCGCCGCCCGGCAGATGGGCGCGCGCGGCGCGGGGGGCGTCATAATCCAGTTGCTGCGCTTCGCAGAACCGCCTCACCCAGGCGTCGTCCATCAGAATGAAATCCAGAACCGCCCCCTGGAACGTCGGATCCTCTAGCGCCGAGCGGAATTCATGTTCGGACGCGCCCGTCGCGCCAAGGAACACCGGCAGCAGATCGTCCTGCCCGGCCAGCCAGGCCACGGCCTGAAGCCCGATCACATCGGCGAGTTTCCGCGATACCACCATTTTCACCAGATTTATGAAAGGGTTTGTTAACCAGTTTGCCAGAAGAGTGGACGCAGGAGATGCAACACCTGCATCTGCCTAACCGAACGTTGGGGCATGTGCAATGACAGGCCGGATTCTGATCGCCGACGGCGTACCGACCAATCGGATCGTGCTGCGCGTCAAGCTGACCGCCGCCTATTACGAGGTGCTGCAGGCGGGCACCGGCGCCGATGCCCTGCGCAGGATCGCGCGCGACAAGCCCGATCTTGTGATCATTTCGGCCGAACTGCCCGACATGGATGGCGCCGAATTCTGCCGCCAACTGCGCGCCCGCGCCGATGCGGTCGAAACGCCGGTGATCGTCGTGCCCTCGGAAAGCGACAGGGCGAGGCGCCTGGCGCTTCTTGAAGCCGGCGCCGACGAGGTTCTGGCCCGCCCCGTCGACGAGCTTGTGCTGCTTGCGCGGCTGCGCAGCCTTCTGCGCGCCCGCAATGCCGAAGACGAACTTCGCATGCGCGAGGTGACGCAGAACGCGCTGGGAATGGCCGACGCGCCGGGCGCGTTCATCGCCCCGGGGCGCATCACCGTGGTGCCGGTACAGCCGGAAATCCCGGTGCGCGGCGCGGTCATGACCCTGCGCACCTGCCTGCGCGACCGGATCACCACCGTGACCCCCGATGCCACGCTGCGCCAGGATTTTGCCGGCACCGATGTCTTCGTGATCGTCGACACCGGCACGCGCGCCGGATCGGGGCTGTCGCTGCTGACGCAACTGCGCGCGGCGCCCCAGTTTCGCCAGGCGGCCATCGTCTATGTCACCCGTCCCGATTGCCGGCGCGAGGCGGCCAGCGCGCTGGACCTTGGCGCCGGCGATCTGCTCTCGCAGGGTTTCGATGTGGACGAGCTTGTCCTGCGCCTGCCCCGGCAGATCGCCCGCAAGCGGATCGACGACCGGCTGCGCGACACCATGCGCAACAGCCTGCGCGCGGCGGTCACCGATCCGCTGACCGGGCTTTACAACCGCCGCTACGCCCTGCCCTACATGGCGCGCCTTGCCGAAGAGCGCCGTGCAGGGGCAGAGTGTAGACCTCGGTGGCCGCCGCATCATCACA
>CAXICP010000361.1:0-3957 GCA_964022595.1 uncultured Salipiger sp. | reverse complement strand
GCCGGATCGGCCCGATCACCCGGCAAGGCTTCGAGCGCGGCGGCGTAATCGAATTGATGCTGCGCCTCGCCCGACTGCGCCGCCCGTTCGAACCAGGTCATCGCCGCATCCAGGTCGCGCGGCCCGCCCAGCCCCTGGTAAAGATACTTGCCAAGCTGCGCCTGCGCCCCCGCGTGGCCCTGATCCGCGGCCTGCGCGAACAACTGCGCCGCGCGGGCGAAATCCTGCAGCACGCCCTGCCCCGTGTGGTTGCGCAGCCCCAGCAGGTACTGCGCCTGCGCATCCCCGCCCGATGCGCCCCTTTCGAGGCTGGCAAGCGGGGGCGTCGGCGCGCCCTGCTGGGCCGTCAGGGCCTGCGCGCCCCCGATCAGCAGCCATGCCGCCAGCGCAAGGGGCCGGCGGCAGATCATTCGCCCACGCCCGCCCCGTCGGCGCCCGCCGTGTCCGGCATCGGCACCGGGTCGCCCGGCCCGGCGCTTGCCACGGCGGCAAAGAAGGCCCGCACGCGCGCCTGCGCCAACGCTTCTTCTTCGGGGGTGATCAGATCGCCGATGACCCCGCGCAGCTCTGCCGCCTTGCCATTGCCCCCGGCGGCGGCGACGTTCAGCCAGGCATGCGCCGTCAGGTAATCCTGCGCCACGCCTTGCCCTTCCGAGAACATCCGCCCAAGTTCGTATTGCGCATCGGTATCCCCCATCTGCGCGGCGGCGCGGAACCGCGCGGCGGCGTCCCCGGGCCGGTCCTGGTCCAGCAGCCAGCGCCCGTGGGCGACAAGGGCGGGGCGCAGCCCCTCGTCGGCGCGTGCCACCAGCCAGTCCGACGCGCCGGCATCGCCGCCGCGCGCCGCCGCAAGCGCCCAGGGGACCGAAAGATGCGGCGCCACCACTCCGTCCAGCTGCCCCGCGCCGGTCATCGCCCCAAGGCGCAGCGCCGCTTCGGGGCGGTCTTCGGCCAGGGCCTTGCGATACAGCGTGACGGCGGTTTCCAGACTGGGGGCCATGGCGTCGCCCAACCCGGTTTCGGCGATCTGCGCCAGCCGCAGCGTGGATGACCCATAGCCCGCGCCCGACGCCATGTTCAGGGTGCGCAGGCCCGCGTCCGGGTCCGCCGGGCCGCCATCTTCGCCAAGCTGCGCCAGCCCCAGCAGGTGAACCGACTGCGCATCACCCGTTTGCGCCGCAAGGCCCAGCCAGCGCCGCGCCTCGGTGGAATCCTGCGCCGCGCCCTCGCCCGTAAGGTAGCGCGCGCCAAGGCGGCGCTGCGCCAGCGCGAACCCCGCCTCGGCCGAGCGGCGCAGCCACAGCAGCGACTCGGACGGGTTCGCCGCGACGCCGCCGCCGGTCTCATAGGCGTAGGACAGGTAGAACTGCGCCTCGGGTTCGCCGTTTTCGGCGGCGCGCGTCAGCCAGTCCAGCGCCGCCGCCGTATCGGGCGCAACGCCCCTCCCCCGGGACAGCCCCCGGCTCTCCTCAAGCGAGGCGGCGGGGTCTCGCTGTTCCGCCGCCGCCCGGAACCAGTCGCACGCCATGGCGGAATCCTGCGCCACGCCTTCGCCCCGGTCGGTCAGAAGCGCCAGCAGGTACTGCGCCTCGGCGTTGCCGCGCGTGGCCGCCTGCGACAACAGCCCGGCGGCGCGCGTGGTATCGCGGGCAGGCCCACCCTGCATGCCGCTGAGATACAGCCGCGCCAGCAGCGTCGCCGCATCGCCGTTGCCCGCCTGCGCCGCATGCGACAGCCAGCGTTCCGCTTCGATCAGATCCACCGGGCCGCCGCGCCCTTCCAGCAGCACCCGCCCGTAGCGATAGGCGGAAAAGGCATCGCCGCGCTGCTGGGCAAGGCGTGCGAGCCCTTCGCGCACGGTCACGAAATCGCCGCGCGCCCAGGCGGCTTCGATCTCGGGCATCTGTAAAAGCGCGTCTTGGTCCGGCGCCTCGGGCGGGCGGGGCGGATCATCCTGCGCCCACAGCGACGGTGCGCTGGCAAGAAGGGCCGAAATGGTAAATGCGGTCAATATCTTGAATGTCATGCCAATGCCGGAAAATGAACGGGGGCCGGCCCCGAGCCTAAGCGGGCGCCGCCGCCAATACAACTGCCTGCCGCGTCACAGGGGCAGCACATGCGCCGCGCGCAGCAGCCACAGCGCAGCGGCGGCGGCGCAAAGCGCGCTGCCGAACGGCACCCTAAGATCCTGCCGCAGCCGCCCGCGGCGCCACACAAGCGCCCCGGCCAGCCCGCCCAGCGCCGCGATCAGCACCAGCAGCGGCAGGTCGAACGGGCCGGCGAAAGCGCCCAGCGGCGCCATCAGCTTGACGTCGCCGAAGCCAAGGCCCTCGCGCCCCCTAATCCCCTGGTAGCCGGCGCGCAGGGCCATGAACACCCCGGCGCCCAGCGCGGCCCCCGCCAGCGCCTCGCCGGGCGTCGGCCAGATCGGGGCGCCGGCCCACCCCGTTCCCGCCACGGCGACGGCCCCCAGCATCAGCACCAGCGCGTCGGGCAACCGGTAGCTGCGCGCATCCGCCGCCCCCAGCGCCAGCAGCAGCCACAGCCACGAAAGGCTCGTCCAGACCTGCGCCGCCCCGCCGCCGGCGATCACCGCAAGCGCGGCCAGCTCGGTCGCCGTGATTTCAACATACAGCAGCCAGGCGGGGATCGGCGCCGCGCATCCGCCGCAGCGCCCCCGCCGCCGCGCAAAGGACAGCACCGGCACGAGGTCCAGCGGGGCCAGCCGCGCCCCGCAGGACCGACAGGCCGAGGGGCGCGTCACCACGTCTTCGCCCCGGGGCAGCCGGTCGGCCAGCACCCCCAGGAAAGAGCCGACGAAAGGCGACAGCAGCAACGGCAGAACGATCGAAAGCAGCGGTTCGGGCACGGTGCAAAAACTCCTGTCGCCAAGGCGCTTGCCAGCGATGGACAAGCCTTGGCCCATCTTCCTATCATGGGCGCAGCCACAAGGACCGGTATTTCGATGATCTGTCAATTTCGCACATCCCGGCGCCGCCCCGCGCGGCGCCCTGCCGACGAGGGTTTCTCGCTGCTCGAACTGATGGTCGTGGTGGTGATCCTGTCGCTTCTGGCGGTGGTGATCGTGCCGCGGGTGATCGACCGCCCCGACCAGGCGCGGGTGGCGCGGGCGCGCGCCGACATCGCGTCCATCACCAGCGCGGTCAACCTGTATCGGCTCGACAACTTCCGCTATCCCACGACGGAACAGGGGCTTGCGGCGCTGGTCAGCCCGCCCACCTCCGATCCGGTTCCCGCCAACTGGGCCGCCAATGGCTACATGGACCGGATGCCGACGGACCCCTGGGGCCAGCCCTACCAGTATCTTTCCCCCGGCGTTCACGGCGATTTCGATATCTTTTCCTACGGCGCCGACGGGGTGGCCGGCGGCAGCGGCACGGATGCGGACATCGGGTCATGGACGATCCGGTGACGACAGATTCCGGCTTCACGCTGGTCGAACTGCTGGTGGTCGTGGCGATCGTCTCGGTGCTGGCGGTCGGAGCGGGGCTGACGGTGTCCCGGGCGCCCGGGGCGAACAGCGACCTGTCGCGGTTCCGCGCCGCCGTAGCGCGCGAACGGGCGCTTGCGGTGATCGGCGGGCAAAGCCGGGGACTGGTGATCGGGCCGCGCGGCATGGCCGCCGTGGGCCGGGACGGCAGCGGCTGGCAGGACGCGGGGCGCATGGCGCCGTGGCGCGGCAGGGTCAGCCTGTCGGGTGATCGCATCGCGGGTGGCCCCGACATCGTCTTTCTTTCCAACGGCGCGGGATCGGCCTGGCGGGTGACCTTCAGCGGCGACGGCCCTGCCCGCCACTGCAGCAGCGACGGCGGCACGGCGGAGCCCACATGCGCGGGCGGCTGACCCGGCGCGCCGGGCAACGCGGGCTGACGCTGCTTGAACTGGTCATCGCCATCCTGGTGCTGTCGCTTGGCAGCTTTGCGGCGCTGCGCGCCA
>CAXICP010000360.1:0-3963 GCA_964022595.1 uncultured Salipiger sp. | reverse complement strand
TTCGGACCTTCTGTCGCGCCTGCGCCGGCAGGACCCGCCGCCGGGGATCCGCTGACCGGCCTCCCCCTTTGGGCGCTTGACCTTGCCCTGCATCCCCGTAGGTTGCGCCCATTCCCGCGTGAAAGGACACCCCGCATGGTTCAGCGACTTCACCTTGTCTTCGGCGGCGAGCTCGTCACCCCCGAAAAGAACGTCTTCAAGAACGTCGACGATCTGCATGTGGTCGGGATCTTTCCCGATTACGCCTCGGCGCATGACGCCTGGAAGGCCGAGGCGCAGCGCACGGTCGACAACGCCCACATGCGCTATTTCATCGCCCACCTGCACCGGCTGCGCGACGAGGAAGCCGAAGCTTCGACGACCGAGGAACTTGGCTGACCGCCTTGCCGCGACCCCTTGATGCCGCGCACGGCGCGCGTAAACCCTTTGCGCTGACAGCCTATCTTGCGACCGCGCGGGGCCGCCCCGCCAGCGCGCCCGCCCCGGCCGATCGCCCCGGCGGGCCGCTGGTCTGGATGCATGCCCGCGACAAGGGCACGGCGCGCGCCCTTGCGGGGGTGGCGGCGCGGCTGCGCGCGCAGCGCCCCGACATTTCCATCCTGCTGACCCGGCCCGGCTCGGTCACCGGCGACATCGCCTTGCCAGCCGGGGTCATCGCCCAGCCGCTGCAGCCCGACAGCCAGGCCGCCGCAAGCGCCTTTGCCGCGCATTGGCGCCCCGACGTCGGCATCTGGACCGGCGAGACGCTGCACCCCGCGCTTCTGGTCAAGCTGCGCGAGGCGGGCACGCGTCTGGCCTGCATCGCCGCCGCGCGCGACACATGGCACGTGCCCGCCCCGGTCTGGGTGCCCGATTGCACCGCCGCCGCGCTGGCGCTTTTCGAACGGATCTTTGCCGAGGATGACGCCGCCCGCCGCCGCCTTCGCCGCCATGGGCTGGCCGAGGTCGACCTGCGCCAGGCGGGCGCGCTCACGGACACCGCGCCTCCGCTGGCGTGCCGGCGCGAATTGCACGAGGAAATGGCGCAGGCGCTCGCCGGGCGGCCCAGCTGGCTTGCCGCCCGCGTGCGCGCCCCCGAAGCGGGCGACGTGCTGCGCGCCCACCGCCGCGCCACGCGCCTGACCCACCGGCTGCTGCTGTTCCTCGTGCCCGCCACGCGCGAGGACGGGCGCGAGATCGCGGCGCTGGTACGCGGATCGGATCTGCGGGCCGGCAGTTGGGACGATGGCGACATGCCCGACGAGAACACGCAGGTGCTGCTGACCGAAGACGCCTCGGAACTGGGGCTGTGGTTCCGGCTGGCGCCGGTCAGCTTCCTGGGCGGCTCGTTGCGGCCCGGCCCCGGCGGCGAGGACCCGCTGGAAGCGGCGGCCCATGGCACGGCGCTGCTTTACGGGCCCAACGTCGGGCGCCACCTGGCATCCTATTCCCGGCTTGCCGAGGCGGGCGCGGCGCGCATCGTGCGCGATGCCGACACCCTGGCCACCGCCGTGTCGCAGCTGGTGGCCCCCGACCACGCGGCAACCATGGCGCATGCGGGCTGGGACGTGGTCAGCCAGGGCGCCGCGCTGACGGATGCGCTTTTGTCGACGATCTGCGACTGGATCGATGCTTCCCCCGACCCCAACCCCGACCCCGCCCCCGACCCCGACGGAGCCAAGAGCTGATGCGCCCCCCCGCCTTCTGGAACACCGCCCCCGACGCCCCCGCCCCGCAGGCGCGCCTGCTGGCGCCCCTGGGGGCGCAGACCGCCCGCGCCACCGCGCGCCGCATCGCCCGCCCCGGCGCGCGCCTGCCCGTGCCGGTGATCTGCGTGGGCAACATCAACGCGGGCGGCACCGGCAAGACCCCCACCGTCATCGCGCTGCTTGAACGGCTGTCCGCGCGGGGCATGCACGCGCATGTGGTGTCACGCGGCCATGGCGGCAGCCTGACCGGGCCGCTGCGGGTCGATCCGCGCCGCCATACCGCCGCCGAGGTCGGGGACGAGCCGCTGCTTCTGGCCGCCTTCGCGCCGGTCTGGATCGGGCGCGACCGCGCCGGCGCCGCCCGCGCCGCCGTGGCCGATGGCGCCATGGTCATCGTGATGGACGACGGGTTCCAGAACCCCGGCCTGCACAAGGACCTGTCGATCGTGGTGGTCGACGCGGCCAAGGGCTTTGGCAACGGGCGTTGCCTGCCCGCCGGCCCGCTGCGCGAACCCGTGGCGGTGGGGCTGGCCCGGGCCGACCTGCTGCTGTCCATCGGCCCTGCCGATGCGCAGGCGCGGCTTGCGGCGCAGTGGGGGAAAGGCATCACCCTGCCCCACCTGCGCGGCCACCTGGCGCCGTTGCAGACCGGCATGGATTGGGACGGGCTGGCGGCGCTGGCCTTTGCCGGCATCGGCCACCCCGAGAAATTCTTTGCCACCCTGCGCGGCCTTGGCGCCGATCTGCGCGCCACCCACGCGCTGGACGACCACCAGCCCTTTACCGCTCCGCTTCTGACGCGGCTTCAGACCGACGCCGCCCGCCTTGGCGCGCAGCTTGTGACCACGGAAAAGGATGCGGTGCGCTTGCCAGACAGCTTCCGCCCCGGGGTGCTGTGCCTGCCCGTGCGCTTGCAGATCGCCGATCCGGCCCCGCTGGACGACGCGCTGAACCGGGTGCTCTAGCGCTTTATTCGGCGGCGAGCGGCTGATCCTGTTCCCGGTGCCCGATGGCGGCGATTTCGGCCACCACGCCGCGCAGAAGCCGGCGAAAGGCGTGGTAGTCGGCGTTGGGGCGGATCTCGGCCTCGTTCATGTAAAGCGAGCGGTCGATTTCGATCTGAACCGCGTGCTGGCGCCGCGAGGGGCGCCCGTAGGCCTGCGCCACATAGGCCCCGGCAAACGGCGTGTTGCGCACCACCCGCAACCCCGCCGCGACAAAGGCGGATTCGATCCGCGCCACGATCTCGGGCGCGGCAGAGGCGCCGAACCGGTCCCCGATCACGATCTCGGGGCGGCGCGCGCAGTTGCGTGCCACCGCGTCGATGGCTTCATGGGGCATGGAATGGCAATCGATCAGCACCGCCTCGCCGAAGCTGTCGCGCGCGGTTTCCATCAGCGCCCGAAGGCGGTCGTGGTAAGGGTGCCAGTAGCGCAGGATGCGCCGGTTGGCTTCGGCCAGCGGCAGCTTTCCGCGATAGATCGCCCGCCCGTTGGACACCACGCGCGGCACCACGCCCAGGCCGCTGGCGACGCGCGGATTGTGCCCGCCCCGCCCGATCCCCTCGATCAGCGCGGGGTCGAATTCATCCGCCGCGCGGTTCAGGTCGATGAAGGCGCGCGGCGCGTTGGCCCGCAGCAGCGGCGCGCCGAACTGGGGCGCGCAGTCGAACAGGCGGTCGACAAAGGCATCTTCCGAGCTGCGGATCGTGTGTTCATCCAGCACGGTCGTGCGCAGAAAGCTCCAGGGGTAGTCGCGCCCCGAATGCGGCGAGGCAAAAACCACGCAGGAGGTGGTGACGTCCGGCAGATCGAGATGATAGGGAACCTTCGGCAAACCGTCCTCCTTTCCCCGCATTCTAGCGTGATTTCGCCGGTGTCCAATAGCCCTGATTTGCGGATCGCCGCGCCGGGTGCGGAAACCTGAAATCAGCCCGAGAAAAGCCCTTGCCACCACCTCCGACTCCACTTATAGGACCCGCTACCGGCGCGGTACTCCCCGCGCCCCGTTACTTTCCGGGGCAAGGGACAGGCCGACGCACAGGTCATAATGGGCGGTTAGCTCAGCGGTAGAGCACTACGTTGACATCGTAGGGGCCACTGGTTCGAACCCAGTACCGCCCACCATGAATTCACCGCTTCGGCCTCTGCCGAAGCATTTGGCAACGACAGGCGCTCGCGCGCCGCGACATGAGGAGAGACCCACATGAAGGTCGCAAACTCGCTCCGCTCGCTCAAGAAGCGCCACCGCGACTGCCGCGTTGTGCGCCGTAAGG
>CAXICP010000359.1:0-3964 GCA_964022595.1 uncultured Salipiger sp. | reverse complement strand
TCGACGTGGATATTCCGCGCGACAAGCTGGTGGTGATCACCGGCCTGTCGGGGTCTGGCAAGTCCAGCCTCGCCTTCGACACGATCTATGCCGAAGGTCAGCGCCGCTACGTGGAATCGCTGTCCGCCTATGCGCGCCAGTTCCTCGACATGATGGAAAAGCCCGACGTGGACCAGATTTCCGGCCTGTCGCCGGCGATTTCCATCGAACAGAAGACCACGTCGAAGAACCCGCGGTCCACTGTCGGCACCGTGACAGAAATCTACGACTACCTGCGCCTGCTGTTCGCGCGCGTCGGTACGCCCTATTCCCCCGCCACCGGCATGCCCATCGAGGCCCAACAGGTGCAGGACATGGTCGACCGCGTCATGGCCATGCCCGAGGGCACGCGCGGCTATCTGCTTGCGCCCATCATCCGCGACCGCAAGGGCGAATACCGCAAGGAAATGCTGGAACTGCGCAAGCAGGGCTTCCAGCGGGTGAAGGTGAACGGCGAATTTCACGACCTTGATACCCCGCCGACGCTGGACAAGAAATTCCGCCACGACATCGACGTGGTGGTCGACCGCATCGTGGTGCGCGAGGGGCTGGAAACGCGGCTGGCGGACAGTTTCCGCACGGCTCTGGACCTTGCCGACGGCATCGCCATCCTGGAAACCGCCCCCCGCGCCGAAGAAGGCGCCGAGCCGCCCGAACCCGAGCGCATCACCTTTTCGGAAAACTTCGCCTGTCCGGTCAGCGGCTTCACCATCCCCGAGATCGAACCGCGCCTGTTCTCGTTCAACGCGCCCTTCGGGGCCTGCCCCGATTGCGACGGGCTGGGGATGGAGCTGTTCTTTGACGAGCGGCTCGTGGTGCCTGACGCGACGCTCAAGGTCTATGACGGGGCCATCGCACCCTGGCGCAAGGGCAAATCCCCCTATTTCCGCCAGACCATCGAAAGCATCGCGAGGCATTACGAATTCGACAAGAACGGCCGCTGGAAGGATCTTCCCGCGCATGTGCAGCAGGTGTTCCTGCACGGCTCGGGCGACGAGGAAATCGCGTTCCGCTACGACGAGGGCGGGCGGGTCTACAACGTCTCGCGCGTGTTCGAAGGCGTCATTCCCAACATGGAACGGCGCTACCGCGAGACTGATTCCAACTGGGTGCGCGAGGAATTCGAGCGCTACCAGAACAACCGCCCCTGCGGCACCTGCAACGGCTACCGGCTGCGCGAAGAGGCGCTTGCCGTCAAGATCGGCACGCCCGACAACCTGCTGCACATCGGCCAGGTGGTGCAGATGTCCATCCGCGAGGCGCATGACTGGATCGCAACCGTTCCCGCCGCGCTGACCGGCCAGAAGAACGAGATCGCGCGCGCCATTCTCAAGGAAATCCGCGAACGGCTGGGGTTCCTGAATAACGTGGGGCTGGAATACCTGACCATGAGCCGCGCCGCCGGAACGCTGTCGGGCGGCGAAAGCCAGCGCATCCGGCTTGCCAGCCAGATCGGGTCGGGCCTGACCGGCGTGCTTTACGTTCTGGACGAGCCGTCCATCGGCCTGCACCAGCGCGACAACGACCGGCTGATCGGCACGCTGAAATCGCTGCGCGACCAGGGCAACACCGTGATCGTCGTGGAACATGACGAAGACATGATCCGCCAGGCCGATTATGTCTTCGACATCGGCCCCGGCGCCGGGGTTCACGGCGGACAGGTGGTCGCCAAGGGCACGCCCGAGCAGATCGTCGCGGATGCCGCCAGCCTGACCGGCCAGTACCTTGCTGGAACCCGCGAAATCGCGGTGCCCAAGCAACGTCGCAAGGGCAACCGCAAGAAGCTCAAGGTGGTCAAGGCAACTGGCAACAACCTCAAGAACGTCACGGCGGAATTCCCGCTGGGCAAGTTCGTCTGCGTGACCGGCGTGTCGGGCGGGGGCAAGTCGACGCTGACCATCGAAACGCTTTACAAGAACGCCGCGATGAAGCTGAACGGCGCCCGCGAAACCCCGGCCCCCTGTGAGACCATCAAGGGGTTCGAACATCTCGACAAGGTGATCGACATCGACCAGCGCCCCATCGGGCGCACGCCGCGATCCAACCCCGCGACCTATACCGGCGCCTTCACCCCGATCCGCGACTGGTTCGCCGGGCTGCCCGAAGCCAAGGCGCGCGGCTACAAGCCGGGGCGCTTTTCGTTCAACGTCAAGGGCGGGCGCTGCGAGGCGTGCCAGGGCGATGGCGTCATCAAGATCGAAATGCACTTCCTGCCCGACGTCTATGTCGAATGCGAAACCTGCAAGGGCAAGCGCTACAACCGCGAAACGCTCGAGGTGAAGTTCAAGGGCAAGTCCATCGCCGACGTTCTGGATATGACCGTCGAAGAGGCGCAGGGCTTTTTCCAGGCGGTCCCGTCGATCCGCGAGAAAATGGACGCGCTGATGCGCGTCGGGCTGGGCTACGTCAAGGTCGGCCAGCAGGCGACGACCCTGTCGGGCGGCGAGGCGCAGCGCGTCAAGCTCGCCAAGGAACTGTCCAAGCGCTCGACCGGCCAGACCCTCTATATCCTCGACGAGCCGACCACCGGCCTGCATTTCGAGGATGTCCGCAAATTGCTCGAAGTGCTGCAAAGGCTGGTCGAACAGGGCAACAGCGTGGTGGTGATCGAGCATAATCTCGACGTCATCAAGACCGCCGACTGGATTCTCGATCTCGGCCCCGAAGGCGGGGTAAAGGGCGGCGAGCTGGTCGCCCAAGGCACGCCCGAACAGGTCGCCGCCAATCCGCGCAGCTTTACCGGCGGCTATCTAAAGCCGATGCTGGGGGTCTAGGGGCTGGGGGTCTAGGGGCGGGGCCGGCGCCCCATGGTGTCGCCGCCCGGTTGCTGCCGGGCGTGGCGAGGTGCGAACGCAAGGGCGCTTGCCCCCGGCAGCCCAGCGCCGGGAACGCGCCGGAACACCCTGCGGAACCGGCCATATCAAGGGAACAAGCGGCCCCGCTCCGGGTTGTTGGGATGACGCGCCGCTCCGGCCCGCCGCCCCCGACGATACCCCCTTCCAGGAAAGGCCCCGATCATGACCGCCACCGGCCCCGCGCCCCATCTGCCCCTGCTCACCCCGGACCGGCTCAGCGACGAACAAAAGCCGCTTTACGAGGATATGAAGGCGGGCATTGCCGATAATTTCAACGCCTTCAAGACGATCACCGACGATGGCGCGCTGATCGGCCCGTGGAACCCCTGGCTGCACGAGCCGCGCATCGGCAAGGCGATCTGGGATCTGACCAAGGTGATGACCGCCGAGGCGGTGCTGCCCGATGCGGTGCGCCAGGTCGCGATCCTGGTGGTCGGCGCGCATTTCGACGCGGGTTATGAGCTGTACGCGCATATCGCGGTGGCCGAAAAGGACGGGATGGGCGAGGCGCGGCTGGCCAGCCTGTGCAGCGGGATCAAGCCCGGCGACCTGTCCGAGGCCGAAAGCGCGGGCTATGACGTTGCCTATGCGCTGGTGAATGGCGGGATATTGCCGCGCCCGGCCTGGGACCAGGCGGTGCGGCTGTTCACCGCGCATGGCGCCAATGAGCTGGTCTATCTGGTCGGGCTCTATTGCATGGTGTCGATGACGCTCAACGGCTTTGCCGTGCAGGTGCCCGAGGATGCGTGACGGTTAGTGTTGGAGGTTTTGTATGGAGCCTATATGGAATTCGTGCGCAAGCGTTATTTCGGGTTAAACACGACCTTAGCTGGACGTTTGCGTTTAGATTTGTACAAATCGAGATGTTGATTCCACAGTTCCGCGAGGGAGCGATAGTTGACTAAAGATGCGAAGAAATCTGTTTCAGCAGATATTGTCTGCGCACCTGCGGAGGAGGCTCTCGATCGGGTCAAAGATAAGTCCTGTCGTCTATTGTTGACGTCACCTCCATATAACATTGGTAAAGAATATGAGAGAGATCAAAGGCGATCAATTGAGGAATACATTAA
>CAXICP010000358.1:0-3971 GCA_964022595.1 uncultured Salipiger sp. | reverse complement strand
CCAAATTCCCCAACCTGCGCGCCGTGGTGTCCATCGGCGCGGGCATCGACCATGTGCTGGCCGACGACAAGCTGCCCGGGGGCATTCCGATCATCCGCACCGTGGGCGACGATCTGACCCAGCGCATGCGCGAATACGTGGCGCTGCATGTGCTGCGCCATCACCGCGACATGCCCCGCCAGTTGCAGGCGCAGGCCGAAAAGGACTGGCACGCCATCGTGGTGCCCGTGGCGCCCAACCGGGTTGTCGGCGTGATGGGCCTTGGCAATCTGGGCGCGGCGGCGGCGCGGACGCTGGCGGCGCTTGGTTTCACCACGCGCGGCTGGTCGAAATCGCCCAAGGACATCGACGGCGTCGAAACCTTTGCCGGCCCCGAAACGATGGATGCGTTCCTGGACGGGTGCGAGATCCTGGTGAACCTGCTGCCGCTGACCGACCAGACCGCCGGCATCCTGAACGCCGAGTTGTTCGGCAAGCTTGCGCCCGGGGCCTGCGTCATCAACTGCGCGCGCGGTGGGCACCTTGTCGACGACGACCTGATCGCCGCGCTGGACAGCGGGCAGATCAAGCAGGCGACGCTGGATGTGTTCCATGTTGAACCGCTGCCGTCCGATCATCCGTTCTGGGGGCATCCGGGCATCACCGTGACGCCGCATGTGGCCTCGCAGATCGACGCGGACACCGGCGGGCGCATCATCGCGGCGAACCTGAAAACCTTTGCCGACACCGGAACCTGCGCCGATGTTGCCGACGCCGCGCGGGGCTATTGACCCCGCGCCCCGGACCGCGTCGGCCAGCTTCGGTGCGGTCTTCATTGCGTCAGATATGAAACGAGATGCCGGCGGCGGCCAGACCGCCGCCCATCGCCGCCACGGTGCCATCGGCGCGCCAGCAGGCGGCGCCGATCATCTCGCCCCCCGGAGCGAACGCGATCATGTTCATGCCCCCACCGATATGCGGCACCAGCGTGACCCGATGGCCCGCCGCCTCAAGCGCGGGCTTGTGATGGGCGTAATCGGGTTCCAGTTCCACATGGGCGCCTTCGGTCCAGATGCGCGGCGCCTCGACCGCCTGCTGCGGGGTCATGGCGAAATCGATCATGTTGACGATGGCCTGCATGGCCGACGGAAAGATCCGCACCGCCCCCGGCAGCCCCAGCGCGAAGCTGGGCGCGCCGTCCTTCAGCACGATCATCGGCGCCATCGATGTGGGCACCCGCTTGCCCGGCGCGACCGACAGCGCCTTTCCGGGGTGCGGGTCGAAATTGTACATGTAGTTGTTGGGAATGATCCCCGTGCCGGGCACCACGAAGCGCGCGCCGAACAGCCCGTTGATGGTGTGGGTCGCCGACACGATGCGCCCGTCGCGATCCGCCACGGTGATATGGGTGGTGTTGCGGCTTTCATGGCCCGGGGGCACGGCGTCCTCGCCCCCTTTGGCGCGCATCCGCGACTGGCTGGCCGCCGCGTATTCCTTGGAAATCAGCTTGTCGACGGGGATGTCGACGAAATCGGGGTCGCCGGATGCGGCGCGCCGGTCTTCGAACGCGATGCGGATGACCTCGGCCAGCAGGTGCAGCCGGTCCGGGTTGTCGAACCCCATCGCGGCCATGTCGTGGCGTTCCAGCATGTTGAGCATCTGCGCCACATGCACCCCCGAGGATGCGGGCGGCGGAGGCCCGACGATCTGGTGCCCCCGGTAGCTGGCAAAGATCGCCTCGCGTTCGCGCGCCACATAGCCTGTCAGATCGTCCATCGACACCGACCCGGCATCCCCCAGCCGATCCACCAGCGCGCGCCCAAGCGCCCCGCCGTGCAGCGCGCCGGCGCCTTCGGCCGCGATCAGGCGCAGGCTTTGGGCGTAATCGCCCTGGACCAGCCGATGGCCGGCGGGCGCCGGCGCGCCTCCGGGCAGAAAGATCGACGCGATCGCGCCGTCCTGCGACAGGTCTTCGGCGTGGCGTTCGATGTTCGCCGACAGGTACGGGGTCACCGCGAAACCGCGCGTCGCAAGCCGGATCGCCGGGTCGATCACGTCGGAAAAGGGCAATGCCCCATGCGCCGCGTGCATGTCGCACCAGCCGCGCAGGTTGCCCGGCACCGCCACGGCGCCGGGGCCGACAAGGTTCTTGCGCCCGGCGGTTTCCATGTAATCGGGCAGGTTGTCGGACAGCGGCGTGTACATGTCCGCGCGGGCCGATGCCCCGGCCTGCGACAGGCAGTCATAGACGGTGTGCGTTCCATCCGGCAGGCGCAGATGCGACACCCCGCCCCCCGCAATGCCCACCATCATCGGTTCCACCACCGTCAGCGCCAGCAGCGCGGAGACGGCGGCGTCGACCGCGTTGCCTCCGCTGGCAAGCATTTCCTGCCCCGCAGCCGTGCCAAGCGGGTGGTTTGTCACCACGACCCCTTCGGATCCCCGCGCCGGAGATTTGCGGCAGGTGAATGGCAGGGACTGGCTTGCAGGGGGCATGGGGTTTCCTTTTCCGGTCACGCGGGCCGTCAAGGCGGCCCGGCGGATGTGGTTTCGGTCACCCTAGGGCAAGGGCGCGCGAAGGTCATCAAAAAACATATGTTATGGGGCGCGATTTTGCGCGCAAGGCGATGTTTATGTTCATCGAAAGGGGCGGATGCCCAGTCGAGTGGCGGATCAAGAAAGCTGCCCACCGGGCGGTTTGACCCACCACCTATATTCAAGGAATAATGACTGAACACACACAATATGACCGAACGAAAAAAGTCTGAAACCAGATCAGCCAAACCGTCACGCCCCTGCGCCATGATCCCGCCGCTCAGCCGAAAGCCCACGCAATGCCCCGCCATATCCCCCCGCCCTCGATGGTTGAACTTCGGTTCATCGAAACGCTGACGGCCCAAGGGTTTACGGGCACGGTGTCGGTTTCGCCCGACGACAGGGTGGTGATGGCGACCGACAATTCGATCTATCAGGTCCTGCCCTCGGCGGTGGTGTTCCCGCGCAGCGAAGCCGACCTTGCCCTTATCGCCCGCCTTCTTGACTGGCCCGAATTCCATGCGGTGACCGTGCGCCCGCGCGGAGGCGGCACGGGCACCAACGGCCAGTCGCTGGGCGGCGGCATCACGGTCGATTGTTCGCGCCACATGACGGGCATCATCGACATCGACGTGCAGGCGCGCCGGGTGCGCGTGCAGCCCGGGGTCATCAAGGATCAGCTGAACGCGGCGCTGCGCCCGCACGGGCTTTTCTTCGCGCCCGAACTGTCCACGTCGTCGCGCGCGACCATCGGGGGGATGATTTCCACCGATGCCTGCGGCCAGGGGTCCTGCGCCTATGGCAAGACCTCGACCCATGTGATTTCGCTGCGCGCCGCCCTGATCGGGGGCGAGGTGATGCAGACCCGCCGCGCGCCCCTTGTCCCGGGCGAGGGGCGCAGCGGCAAGGTGCTGGACACGCTCGACACGCTTAGCCGCGATCAGGCCGACCTGATCCGGCAGCGCTTTCCAAGGCTCAACCGCGCGCTGACCGGGTACGATCTGGCCCATATCCGGCAGGGCGACACCATCGACCCCGCCGCCGTGATCTGCGGGTCCGAAGGCACGCTGGCGCTGATCACCGAGGCCACGCTGAACGTGCTGCCCATCCCCGCCGCCACGGCGCTTTTGCTGGTGTTCTACCCCGATTTCCAGGCGGCGCTGCGCGATGCGCGCGAGATGGCGACATTGGGCGCGACCTCGGTTGAAACCATCGACAGCCGCGTGTTGGGGCTGGCCCGCGAAGAGCCGGGCTTTGCTGCCGTGGCGCATCTGTTCCCGCTTGCGGATGCGGCGGGGGTGAACATCGTCGAATTCACCGGCGATGATCCGGGCGCGCTGGCCGACCATGTGGCGGCGCTGCGCGGCGCGCTGGCCGCGGCGGTGGGGCGGTTGGCGGTGACGCAGGCGGCGGGCGCCGAGGCGGCGCGCGTCTGGGGCTTGCGCAAGGCGGCGGTC
>CAXICP010000357.1:0-3990 GCA_964022595.1 uncultured Salipiger sp. | reverse complement strand
CCCCCAGCGTTAGCGCGCGCGACCCCTCGTGGCAACGAAGTTGTGAACAAAAGGGGCGCATCAACCGCCCCGGTGTGCGCCATCTACCGCAGGTTAATCCGCAGGACCGCGGCGCTGGCAAAGGGCAAAAGCGCAAGCGCGCCGGCGCTTATGCCCCCCAGCATCAGCAACGGGGTCTGCACGTCCAGCCCCTCGGCGCCGCGCCGCGCGGCTTCGGCCCCGAAGATCAGCGTCGGCACGTAAAGCGGCAGCACCAGCAGCGACATAAGCAGACCTCCGCGTTTCAGCCCCACGGTCAGCGCGGCGCCGAAGGTGCCGATGACCGACAGCGCCGGGGTGCCCACCGCAAGCGATGCGAACAGCCAAAGATAGCCCCCGGGCGGCAGGCTAAGCAGCACCCCCAGCAGCGGCGCGGCGATCACCAGCGGCAGCCCCGTGGTGATCCAGTGGGCCAGCGCCTTGACGAAGGCGATGCCTTCCATCGGCAGCGGCGCGGTGGCAAGCAGGTCCAGCGAGCCGTCCTCGCGGTCCAGCGCAAAGATCCGGTCCAGCGACAGCAGGCAGGCCAGCAGCGCCCCCAGCCACAACACCCCCGGCGCGATGCGCGCCAGAAGATCGGTCTGCGGGCCAACGCCAAAGGGTACCATGATCGTGACGATCAGGAAGAACGCCAGCCCAAGGCCGAATCCCCCCCCGGCGCGCACGGCAAGGCGCAGATCGCGCAGCAGCAGGGCGATCACAGGAAGGCCTCGTCATGCGCGGCGGCGCGCGGCGCGGCGCGAAACGGCGTCACGTCAAGGTCCGATGCCTCGGGGATGCCCAGGTCGATGTGGGTCGCCATGATCGCCGAGCCTCCGTCAGCCAGATGCGCGCGCACCGCCGCCGCGAACAGCGCGACCGAGGCCGCGTCAAGCGACACGGTCGGCTCGTCCAGCACCCACACCGGGCGCCCCGTCACCATCAACCGCGCAAGGCCAAGGCGCCGTTTCTGCCCCGCCGACAGCGTGCCGGCAAACCGGTCGGCCAGCCCGTCCAGATCGAAGTCGCGCAGCGCCGCGTCGATGGCATCGCGGCCGAACACCGCCGCCCAGAAAGTCAGGTTCTCGGCCACGGTCATCATCGCCTTCAGCCCGTCGGAATGCCCCGAATAGGCGATGCGTTCGCCCGCGCCGTCGATCCGCCCGCCCAGCGGCGGCTGCAGCCCCGCCAGCGTGCGCAGCAGCGTGGTCTTGCCCGACCCGTTCGGCCCGCGCAGCACAAGCGCGCGCCCCGGCGCAAGATCGAAGCTTAGCGCTTCAAGCACCGGCACGCCCCCGCGGGACACCGAAAGATCCGACACGCTTAGCATCATGCTAGGCGGGATAGCCCGAAGGCGCTGCCGGGGAAAGCGGTTAAACCGGGGGCGCCGCATCGCGCCCGCCCCGCCGACCCGGCCTAGACCGGAAGCGCTGCCAGCGCGACGCGGCGCCCTTCGCCCAGCAGCACGTTGTAGGTGCGGCAGGCCGACGGCGTGCTCATTACCTCGACACCGATGCCGGCGCCTTCAAGGCGTTCTGTCAGCGTTCCGGGCAGATATGCCATTTCCGGCCCCGTGCCGACGAAAAGCACGTCGATCTGCGATGCCAGCCGCACCAGCGGATCCTCGTCTTCAAGCCCGCCCCAGGCGATGGGCCCTTCGGTCGCCAGGCAGATCGGCCCCGACATCGCGCGCCCCGCGACGCGGAAGAATCCCGGGCCATACCCATCGACCGGCTGCGCCGAGCCGAAGCTGATTTCCTTCATCTGCATGGTTGTCCCCTAATCCCATACCGGCAATCCCAGCAAGATCGCCGCAAAGATGATCAGATAGGCCAGAGCACGGAATCCCTCCTCCCGTGCCGGATCGAACAGAGCCTGACCCAGTTTCGTGCCCGCAGCATATGGCAGAAGCATTGCAAAACCAAGTGGTATGGCAGATGCGGTCAGCACCCCCTTCAGCGCCATCAGGGGCAGCAGCAGCGCCGAGGTCACGGTCAGGAACACCAGCATGGTCGCGCGGGTGCGGCGCATGCTGTCCTGCCCGGCCAGCTGGAACAGGATCAGCACCGGCCCCAGCAGGCCCGTGGCCCCGCCGACCAGCCCCGTCGCGGCGGCGACCCCGGCGCGGGTGCCCGGCCCCGGCGTGCCCCGGTAGCGCCAGCCCGTCACCAGCGCGATCAGCGTCACCGACACCACCGCCACGACGCCCCAGCGCAGCGCCGTGACATCCGCCCGGCGCAGGATTTCCAGCCCCAGCACCACCGCCGGCAGCGCGCAGGCGATCAGCAGGGCGCTGGCCTTGCGGTCGATGTCCCTCAGCGCGCCGGGCAGCACGGTGACGACCGACGCCAGCGCCGCAAGGTTAAAAGAGGCGATCGCGGTTTCCAGCGGCAGGAAGATCGCCGCCACCGGCATGAACACCAGCGCCGCGCCGAAGCCGGCAAAGCCGTAGACCGTACCGGCGATGAAACAGGCCGGGATCAGCGCCCAGAGCCCCGGCGTGCCGAGGCTCTGGGCCAGCAGGTCAGACACTCGCGCCGCCGGCTTTCCTGCGGGCTTCGGCATCGCCTTCGGGCTTGGACCAGTCCCGCTTGACCCCAAGCTTGAGCAGCAGCGCCGAGGCCACGAAGATCGACGAATAGGTTCCCACGAAGATACCCCAGATCATCGCGAAGACGAAGCCGCGGATGACGTCTCCGCCAAGGGCAAACAGCGCGAACAGCGCCAGCAGCGTGGTCAGCGAGGTCATGATCGTGCGCGACAGGGTCTCGTTGATCGACAGGTTCAGCACCTCTTTCAGGGGGCGCTTCTTGTACTTGATCAGGTTCTCGCGCACCCGGTCGAACACCACCACCGTATCGTTGAGCGAATAGCCCACGATGGTCAGCAGCGCCGCGATGGTGGTCAGGTCGAACTGGATGCCGATTTCGGAAAACACCCCGATGGTCAGCAGCACGTCATGCACCAGCGCCGCCACCGCGCCCGCCGCGAACTGCCACTCAAAGCGCAGCCAGATGTAGATCAGCACCGCCCCGATGGCGAGCGCGACGGCGATGAAGGCGGTCTGGATCAGCTCGCCCGACACCTTGGGGCCGACGCTTTCGACCGACACGAAACTGATGTCGGGGGCCACACCCTGCAGCGCATCCTCGACCGCGGCGCTGGTTTCGCGGGTCACCGATTCCTGCTCGTCCTGCGCCTGGATGCGCAGCGAGGCGACGTTCTGGTCGGGGCCGAAGGTCGGATCGAAGATCTCGGTGATGGACACATCGCCAAGGCCAAGCGCGCTGACCGCATCGCGGTAGGCCCCCACGTCGACGGGCTGGGCGCTTTCGGTGCGGATCGTGGTGCCGCCCCGGAAATCGATGCCGTAATTCAGCCCGCGCACGCCGAAGCTGACCATGGCCAGCACGATCATCAGCGCCGAGATGCCCAGCCACAGTTTCCAGTGCTTGAAGAAATCGAACGTGGTGCCGTCCGGAACAAGTCGAAGATGGCGCATGTCTCAGATCTCCAGCGTTTTGGGACGGCGGCGGTCGAACCACATCACGATCAGCAGGCGCGTCACCCAGATCGCGGTGAAGACCGACGTGACGATGCCAAGCCCCAGCGTGATGGCAAAGCCGCGCACCGGCCCCGATCCCATGACGTAAAGGATGATGGCGGTGATGATGGTGGTGATGTTGGCGTCGATGATCGCCGACAGCGCCTTTTCATAGCCCAGCTCGATGGCGCGGGCCGGGCCGCGCGCCGATTTCATTTCCTCGCGGATCCGTTCGAAGATCAGCACGTTGGCGTCCACCGCCATGCCGACCGTCAGCACGATGCCCGCGATGCCCGGCAGCGTCAGCGTGGCCCCGATCAGCGACAGCACCCCCAGGATCAGCGCGATGTTCAGGATCAGCGCGATATTGGCGAACAGGCCGAACAGCCCGTAGGTTGCGAACATGAACACCAGCCCCAGCGCGAAGG
>CAXICP010000356.1:0-4004 GCA_964022595.1 uncultured Salipiger sp. | reverse complement strand
TGCCTCGGCGTCGCCGATGGAATAGACCGACCGCACCCGCCCGTGACGGATGTGGCGCAGGATCGAGCTGACGGTGGTCGCGCGCGGGTTGATGAAGGCATCGACCCCCAGTGGTTCCATCAGCGGAATCAGCGTGGGGTCGTTGACCAGCGCGATGGCATAGGGGCAACCGGCGGCCTTGGCGCGCACGGCGGCCAGCATGTTGGTCTTGTCATCGGCGGTCACGCACAGCACCGCGTCGGCGCGTTCGATCCCCGCTTCGCTCAGCAGGGCGGCATCCAGCCCGTCGCCGTGCAGCACGATGGTCTTTTCCAGCGCGTCGGCGGCCCGTTCAGCGCGCGAGCGGTCGCGTTCGATCACCTTGGCACGGATGCGCTCGGCACGTTTTTCCAGCGCGCTTGCCACCGCAAGGCCCACATTGCCGCCGCCGATGATGACCACGCGTTCCTGTTTCTTCTGCGATTTGCCGAATATTTCCAGCGTGCGGTGGATGTCCTGCTTGTGCGCGATCACGTAGCAGGAATCGCCCGCGAAGATCTGGTCGCGCGGTTCGGGCGCGAAAAGCGTGCCGTCGCGGCGGATGCCGACCACCACGGCGCGCAGGGTCGAAAACAACTCGGACAGCTGGCGCAGCGGGGTGTTGACGATGGGGCAGTCGTCTTCGATGGTCAGGCCCAGCAGATGCGCGCCGCCGTCCAGAAAACGTTCGGTGTCAAAGGCGGCGGGCGCCTCAAGCCGCTGCTGCGCGGCCTCGGCCACCTCTTTCTCGGGCGAGATCACCACGTCAATGGGCATGTGATCGCGCCGGTACAGGTCCGAGTAGATCGCCGTCAGGTAGGATTGCGCGCGCAGCCGCGCGACCTTGCGCGGGATATTGAAGATCGAATGGGCGACCTGGCAGGTCACCATGTTGACCTCGTCCGAATAGGTGGCAGCGATGATCATGTCCGCATCACGCGCGCCCGCCTTGTCCAGCACATCGGGGTAGGACGCAAAACCCGCGATGCCCTGGACGTCAAGCGTATCGGTGGCGCGGCGCACAAGGTCGGGGTTGCTGTCGACGACGGTGACGTCGTTGCGTTCCCCCGACAGGTGCCGGGCGATCTGCCAGCCGACCTGCCCCGCGCCGCAGATGATGACTTTCATGTCTGGTCCCCGTTGGTTCGGTCTTTGGCATGGCACGGGCCGTGCGGGGGGTCAACGTCGCGCTGCGCGCCCGACCTAACCCGCCCTGGCCTGCCAGGCATCGCGCCAGGCGCGAAAACTTTCGCGGCTTTCCCAGTCATAGCGCGGGTCCGCGTCGGCGCGGCCCCACCAAAGCCGGCCCTGCCCCAACCGCCACGGATCCAGGATCAGCCCTTCGGACCAGTCCTGCCCACGGGCGGTGACCACTACCGTGGCATGTTCCAGCGACAGGTTGCGGCCGTTGGCGATGGCGCGGTGCAGTTCAAGCGTGCGAAAGCCCTCGCCGTGCAGCGCGATTTCCAGCGCATCGGCCCAGTCCTGGCAGACGCCCTTGTCGCGAAACCCGTTCACCACCTTGAAATTATGCACCAGCGGAGCGTCCGTGACCCGCCATTCGCGCGCCCAGTCCAGCGGCCTTTCCAGCGCGATCCGCGCCGCGCGGGCGGCTTCCTGCGGATCGACGCCGGGGCCAAGCGCGCGCAGCGCCGCCGTCACCTCGGCCAGCCGGGCCTCGGGGGTCTGGGGGGCGGCGACATGCATCGCGCCCGGCGGCGGGGTGGCGGCGCAGGCGCCAAGGGCAAGCGCAAGGCCCGCCGCGATCAGGATTTTCACGGTCAGCAGACCCTTTGCGCCTGGTCCTCGTCGACATAGGCAAGCCGGCCGCCGGATTTCGGCCCGGTCACCACGCCCAGCGACTTGAGCTTGCGATGCAACGCCGAACGTTCCATGCCGACAAACGCCGCGGTGCGCGAGATATTGCCCCCGAAACGGTTGATCTGCGTCAGAAGGTATTCGCGTTCGAACGCCTCGCGCGCCTCGCGCAGCGGCAGGGTCGCAAGCGTGCCCGACAGCACCACGCGCCCCTCTTCGTCGTTGCCGGCGGGGGCGTCCTGCGGCAACTCGCGCGCCTCGATCGGGCCGGCGCCTTCGCCGAGGATCAGCACCCGTTCGACCAGGTTCTTGAGCTGACGCACGTTCCCCGGCCAGATCATCGTCTGCAGCAAGGCGACCGCATCATCGGACAGCGCGCGCATCGGCAGCCCCTGCGCCTTGTTGAAGCTTTCGATGAAATGGCGGGCAAGAAGGGGGATGTCCTCACGCCGTTCTGCCAGCGAGGGCACGGCGATCGGCACCACATTCAGCCGGTGATACAGTTCCTGCCGGAAGGCACCCCCGGCGATCTCGTCGATCAGGTCGCGGTTGGTGGATGAGATCACCCGCAGGTCGACCCGCACCTTGTCCTGCCCGCCGACGCGGCAGAAGCTTTGATCGACCAGCACGCGCAGGATCTTGGATTGCGTGCCCAGCGGCATGTCGGCCACCTCGTCGAAATAAAGAACGCCGCCGTGGGCCTGTTCCAGCAGCCCCGGCTCGATGCCCCGGTCGGGGGTTTCACGGCCGAACAGCACCTCTTCCATGGTGTCGGGCGCAACCCCGGCGCAGTTGACGGTGACAAAGGGCGCGGCAGAGCGGCTGGAATGGGCGTGGATGTAGCGCGCCGCCACTTCCTTGCCGCAGCCGGCGGGCCCGGTCAGCATCACCCGCCCGTTGGACCGCGTGACCTTGTCCAGCTGGCTGACCAGCGCGCGAAAGCCCGGGCTGTCGCCGATCATCTCGGACACTTCGGTATCACGGCGCCGCAGCTTCTGGTTCTCGCGGCGCAGACGCGAGGTTTCCATGGCGCGCCGGATCACCACCAGCAGCTGGTCGATGTTGAACGGCTTCTCGATGAAATCATAGGCGCCCTGCTTGATCGCGGCCACGGCGATTTCGATGTTGCCATGCCCCGAGATGATGATGATCGGGATATCGGGATTGTCACGCTTGACGGTCTTGAGAATGTCGATCCCGTCCATCTTGCTGTCCTTGAGCCAGATGTCGAGGATCAGCAGCCCGGGCGGTTCGGCGTTGACCTCGTGCATGGCCTCGGTGGAATTGGCCGCAAGGCGGGTGCTGTAGCCTTCGTCTTCAAGGATGTCTCCGATCAGTTCTCGGATGTCCCGTTCGTCGTCGACAATAAGAATGTCGCTCATGAATGCCCCTCCAGTTCGGAAATCACGGTCTGCTTGTTGTTGGCCGGGCGCGCCGGCTCTAGCCCGAGCGGAAGGCGGATCACCGCCATGGCCCCGGCGTGGTCGGACCCGGAAAACGGTTCCGCGTCCTCAAGGGTCAGGCTGCCGCCATGTTCCTCGATGATCTTCTTGACGATCGGCAGGCCAAGGCCGGTCCCCTTGTCACGGGTGGTCACATAAGGTTCGAACAGCGCGGCGCGGTCTTCGGGAAGCCCGACGCCATTGTCGCTGATGCGGATCAGCGCGCGGCCCTCATCCAGTGTCAGGCTGATGCGGATTTCCGGCACCATGCCATCCGGCGCACCGTTTTCGCGATAGGATTCAATGGCCTCTCCGGCGTTCTTGATAAGGTTCGTCAACGCCTGCCCGATCATCGTGGCATCCAGTTCCGCCGGAACGCCGCCCTTGGGAATGTCGGTGACAAAGCGCACGTCCGGCTGGCCGGTTTCCTGCAACAGCGCCGCGCCGCGCAGGATCGCCGCCAGATCCTCGGGTTTGCGTTCGGGCGCGGGCATGCGGGCGAACTTGGAAAATTCATCGACGATGCGGCGCAGATCTTCGGTCTGGCGAACGATCACCTCGGTCATCTGCGCGAGCTTTTCCGCATCTTCGCCAGTCAGTTGGCGGCCGAACTTGCGCTGGATGCGCTCGGCGGACAGGCGGATGGGGGTAAGCGGGTTTTTGATCTCATGCGCGATGCGGCGGGCGACGTCGCCCCAAGCGGCCATGCGCTGCGCACTGACCAGA
>CAXICP010000355.1:0-4017 GCA_964022595.1 uncultured Salipiger sp. | reverse complement strand
ATCTGCCACAAGCTCCATGACGAGGCGTTCGGGATGGGTGATGCGCGCGTCGTAATATTCGCCCACGGCCACGACTCCGGGCGCAAGCGCCGGCATTTCGGCCCGCGCGGCGGACCCGCCCAGCATGCGGTGGTCGGGCATCGTCTGGTGCGCGCGGCCGAAAAGATCGTAGATCCGCAGGCCGATGCCGACCGGCACCGCGCCCTTGGGGCCGGGCTTGCGCGTCAGCCGCAGCGCCCGCGCCAGCGCGGTGGCGGACCCGCGCAGCCAGCTGGTCAGCGGCACCCAGATCGGCTGGGGGTGCACCACGTGGCAGGCGTTTTTCAGCAGCAGGTTGCGTTCCACCAGCGATTCACGCACCAGCCGGCTTTCGCCCGTTTCAAGGTAGCGCAGGCCGCCGTGGATAAGGCGCGACGGCGCGGCGCTGGTGCCGGATGCAAAATCGCCCGCTTCGACCAGCAGCGCCGGGATGCCCTGCGCGGCCAGATCGCGAAACACCCCCACGCCGTTGATGCCGCCCCCGATGATTACGATGTCGGGCACGGTTCCGGCAAGCAGCCGGGCCACGAGCTTGTCGCGTGCGTGCATCTTCCCCTCCTCCCAAAGGGCCGCCACGGGGGCGGTCGCGCCTCAGGATTGACGGGCAAGCTTGTAATTACAAGATGATTCTTGAGGGTGTCGGCGCGTGGTGCGACTCGGGGCCTGCATCGCGCGCGGATGGTATGATTTCCCTAGTGAAGCGCAAATATTTTCTTTGACTTTGCCGCAGGGGAACAGGGCCGCAAATTTCTTGACAGAAACTTTGGCGTCTGTGACGTTAACTCGTAATTACAGGTTGGCGACTCGAACCCATGTCGGGCGCCACTGAGGGAGGAGAGACATGGGCGCATACGTGATCGGCATCGACGCCGGTGGCACGATGACGAAGGCTGCCCTGTTCGATGAGGACGGACGGGAACTGGCCTGCGCTCGCAGCCGCAACGTCGTGCATTTTCCAAGGCAGGGCTGGACGGAACGGGACGCGGGCGTGATGTGGCGCGCGGCGGCAAGTTCGGTGCGGCAGGTGATGGCGGATGCAGGGGTCGCGGCAGGGGATGTCGCGGGAATCGCGCCCTCGGGCTATGGCAGCGGGCTGTATCTGCTTGATGGCGATGGCAATACCGTGCGCCCGGGGATCAATTCCACCGACAGCCGCGCCGCCGCCATCGTGGCGGAATTGCAGGCCGATGGCCGCGCCGCCGAGGTGGCGCGCCTGGTACAGCAGGCGCCCTGGGCCGGTCAGTCGCTGATGCTGCTGCTTTGGCTGCAACGGCATGAAGCCGAGGTGCTGGCGCGCACCCACCGCATTTCCTTCTGCAAGGATTACCTGCGCGCCCGGCTGTGCGGCGAGCTGTCGACCGATTACACCGATGCGGGGTCCTCGGGGCTGCTGGATTGCGCGGCGGGGCAGTGGTCGCACGACGTTCTGCGCCTTCTGGGGATGCAGGACTGGATCCCCAAGCTGCCCGACATCGGCCCGTCGGACGAGATCGTCGGCGGCGTCAGCCCGCAGGCGGCGCAGGAAACGGGGCTGCTGCCCGGCACGCCGGTGGTGCGCGGCGCCGTCGACATGTGCGCCGCCGCGCTGGCATCCAACCTGTCGTCCCCCGACCAGATGAGCGTCGTGGCCGGCACCTTCAGCATCGCGACCACGTTGCACCGCGATGCGCCCAAGCGCGATTCGGTGCCGCTGCTGCAATTTCCCTATCCGCGCGGCGGGTGGCTGGCGGTCGAGGCGTCGGCGACCTCGGCGTCGAACCTGGAATGGATGGTGCGCACGGTGCTGGACCACGGCGGCGCGCTGCCCCACGACATCGGCGTCGATCTTTATGCCACGGTCAACGACGCGGTGGGGCGGGTGCGCGGCGTTCACACGGACACGCTGTTCTATCCCTACCTGTTCGGAGGCCCGGACGGCGCGCCCTCGGGGCTGGTGGGCATGAACGCCCGCACCAGCTTCGACAAGGTGATGCTTGCGGTGTTCGAAGGCATCGTCTTTGCCCACAAGGCGGATATCGACCAGGCGCTGTCGGGGCGCGATGCGGCCGCGCCATCGGTGATCCGCCTGACCGGGGGCGCCACCAACAGCCCGTGCTGGACGCAGATGTTCGCCGATATCCTGGGCCGCCCGATCGAGGTGCCCGAGGGCACCGAATTCGGCGCGCTGGGCGTGGCGATCTGTGCGGCGGCGGCGACGGGGGTGCATGGATCGCTGGACGCTGCGATCGAAGGCATGACCGGGCTGTCGCGCCGGTTCGAACCCGACCGCAGCTTCGGCGCGGTGCACCTGGCGAAATACCCGCGCTGGACGGCGATCCGCGATGCCATGGCGCTGGGCAATGCCGCCGTGCCGCCCGGGGCCGCCCGCGCCAATGCACCCGAGGTGGCCCATGCTTGAATTTCGAAACGTTTCCAAGGTGGTGCGCGGCAGCACCCATATCCACCCGCTTGACCTGACGCTGGAACAGGGCACGATGAACGTGCTGCTGGGCCCGACGCTGTCGGGCAAGACCACGCTGATGCGGCTGATGGCGGGGCTGGACAGGCCCAGCACGGGGCGCGTGTTCTTCGGCGGCAAGGATGTCACCGGCGCGCGGGTGCAGGACCGCAAGGTCGCCATGGTCTACCAGCAGTTCATCAACTACCCGGCGATGACGGTCTATGACAACATCGCCTCGCCCCTGCGGCTGATGAAACGCCCCGAGCCCGAGATCGACCGCGCGGTGCGCGACACCGCCGAGATGCTGCGCCTGACCTCGCAGCTGGACAAGAAGCCGCTCGAGCTGTCCGGCGGGCAGCAGCAACGCTGCGCGCTGGCGCGGGCGCTGGTCAAGGGCGCGGGGCTGGTGTTGCTGGACGAGCCTTTGGCGAACCTTGATTACAAGCTGCGCGAAGAGCTGCGCGCCGAGATCCCGCGCATCTTTCAGGATTCCGGCGCGATCTTCGTCTATGCCACCACCGAACCCGAAGAAGCGCTGCTGCTGGGCGGCAATACCGCCACGCTTTGGGAAGGGCGCATCACCCAGTTCGGCCCGGCCACGCAGGTGTACCGCAACCCCGGCGATGCGATCACCGCGCGGGTCTACAGCGACCCTCCGATGAATTTCACGCCCTGTCGCAAGCGCGACCACAGGCTGATCTTCGGCACCGGCGTGAACGCCCCGGCCGAGGGCGCCTTTGCGACCCTTCCCGATGGCGATTACAGCGCTGGCTTCCGTCCCAACCATCTGCGGCTGAACGCGCATTCGGGCGACGCGGTGCGCTTTGCCTGCACCGTGGGCGTGTCCGAGATCACCGGGTCGGAAACCTTCTTGCACCTCGATCACGGGGGCGACCCCTGGGTGGCGCTGATCCATGGCGTTCATCACCTTGAGGCAGGGCAGGAGGTCGGGCTTTGGCTGGACCCGGCCCATGTCTACCTGTTCGACCAAAGCGGGGCGCTGGCCGTGCCCGCAGCCTACGCAAAGGCCGCATGACATGGCACGCATCACGCTTCGAAACCTCGCGCACAGTTATCTGCCCGACCCGCAATCCGAAGACGATTACGCGCTGAAATCCATCGACATGACCTGGGACGACGGCGGCGCCTATGCGCTGCTGGGGGCGTCGGGCTGCGGCAAGTCCACGCTTTTGAACATCGTTTCGGGGCTGCTGGTGCCCAGCCACGGGCAGGTGCTGTTCAACGGGCAGGACGTGACCGAGGCGCCGACCACCCAGCGCAACATCGCGCAGGTGTTCCAGTTTCCGGTGGTCTACGACACCATGACCGTGCGCCAGAACCTGGCCTTTCCGCTGCGCAATCGCGGGATGGATGCGGGCCATATCGCCCAGCGCGTGCAGGCGATCGCCGCCATGATCGGAATGGAAGACATGCTGCCCCGCAAGGCGCGCGGCCTGACGGCGGACCAGAAGCAGAAGATCAGCCTTGGCCGCGGCATGGTGCGCGAGGACGTGAACGCGCTGCTGTTCGACGAGCCG